>JAGYMO010000319.1 GCA_018400255.1 Deltaproteobacteria bacterium | reverse complement strand
GCGGGACAAGGTTTTTCAGGCCGCAGTAGGTGGCTACTGCATAATCTGGGTTAAACATCACATTAAATTTTAAAGAATCTTTGATTTATATATTGAAGTATATAATAGGTCACGTGAAAAAACAAATCAAAAAAAGCCAGCAACAAAGCATATTTCGGGGATCGATGCAATTATAAAGTAAGGTAATTGATGAACTTATTGCGCCGGTGTTAGAGGTATCATATGAATCCACCTACTTATCACAAGGTTATTTCCAGCGAATCTAAGGCAAGAAGGGACTGAAAAATGAAAATTGTTCCGCACAGTCCTCCAATAACCTAGAAAAAACAGCTACCAGACAGTCTCAATAATCATGAGGTATACCTTTGATATGCAAAAGAAGGTGATCAAAGTCAGCTAAATCCTCTACCCAACCATAATTTGCATCAGATTTAGAGTCCAGATCTTTTATATATGGCTTTATATCAAGCAAGGGTGTCCCATCAAATACATCTAAACCTGATGTAAAAATTTCATTATTTACAATTTTCTTTAAGGTTACGATACTAAGTCCAATAGGATTCGGCCGGGCAGGTGCCCTGCTGGCAAAAACACCTACCTCCATATCACCAGTCCACGGAGGGTTTACCAGTGGTGATAATTCTTTCTTTATTCTGTCTATATAATAAAGCACATAGATGTACCGAAAACTTTCCAGCCTTTGAAGCCCATTAGCATGCTGAGGGTCAATAATTATACGAAAATCACCCTCAGCCTCATCTACAGGCTGGTATGGTGCATTTTCAGTGTAGGGACTTCGTATAACACCTATCTGCTTCAGTTCAAAATTTTTAGATTCCCACTCTTTTTCTACTCGTATGGTATGAGATGGGTATTGAGACATTCTCTTCTCAGTTGCATGTCTTTTTTCAAGACCTTTATATGCAAACTCTATGTGTTCGTTTGCCTTCTTTGAAATTTCAACAGACTTCTTTAGTTCACTGACAACCTCTGATAGCCCAAGTTCTTCTGCTTTTTTTATCCATTTTTCGTTATCTTGAATGTGCTGTTGATTGTGGTTTACCCAATAGGGCAACAGAATTTTCAGCTTTTTTATATCAGATTCAAAACTCATCTTCTCATTTATTTCATCTGTCATTAAATATCTGCCTCCTTAGGCTATGACAAGGCTTTCACTTAACTAGTTATTTTATTTGGAGAAATAGTTAATGAGGGATAATCACACAGGTGTTTTTGTGGTAAAGGGATATTGGGGTATTTTACAAGTCTTCTTTGAAAGGATTAAGATTCAATGATATTATTTGCAATTACTATCCTTTGGATTTCGGAAGTTCCCTCATATATAGTTGTAACTCTTGCATCCCGGTAATATCTTTCTACTGGGTATTCCTTACTATAACCGTACCCACCGTGTATTTGTAATGCCTGGTAGGCAACCCTGTTTGCCATCTCAGATGCAAACAGCTTTGCCATTGACGCCTCAGCCGTAAATCTTTCCTTATTATCTTTCATTGCCGCCGCATTAAACGCAAGTAAACGGGCAGCTTCAACCTGAACCGCCATGTCTGCTATCATCCATCTGATTCCTTGAAATTTTGATAAACTGCTTCCAAACTGCTCTCTTTCCTTTGAGTAATTTACAGCAGCATCCAAACAGGCCTGGCCAATGCCTACAGACATTGATGCTATACCTATACGCCCCTCGTCAAGTGCAGTCATAGCGATGATAAAGCCCTGACCTTCTTCACCAAGGAGGTTTTCAGCTGGAACTCTACAATCCTCGAATATAAGGCCTGTTGAGTCTGATGCCCTTTGGCCCATTTTATCTTCTTCTGGCCCTACGATAAAACCAGGCATACTCTTATCCAAGATAAAATCACTTATCCCTCTGTGTTTTTTACTTTTATCTGTATAGGCAGAACATACTACCACATCCGAATTTTTTCCGCTGGTTATCCACGCCTTTGTGCCGTTTAATACATAACTATCTCCATCTTTTTTAGCTGTTGTCTTTTGGCTTGCCGGATCAGAGCCGGCGCTTGGTTCCGTTAATGCGAAACACCCGAGTTTTTCGCCTGCTGCCAATGGTTTTAAATAATTCTCCTTAAGGTATTCTGAGCCAAACCTATAAATGGGCCCGCAAGATACACTGTTATGTACAGACATTATTACCGCGGTTGAAGCACAGGCATAACCAATCTCCTGAAGGGCTAGGCTGTAACTGATTGTGTCAACTCCTGCTCCATTATACTCAGTCGGCACACCCATACCCATAAGACCAAGCTCTGCCATTTTTTTTATATTCTCTGCTGGAAATTCCTTGGTTTTATCCCTTTCCGCAGCTCCAGGTAGAATAACCTCGCGAGCCAGGTCTCTAACCATGGCCTGGATCATTTTCTGTTCTTCATTCAATTGATAAGACATAGTAACTCCATTAATTACGGTGTATAAAGCACAACTATTGTTTCGGCCCTTTCGGAACTCAAATTTTTAAGCGTATGTACAATTGACGAGTTAAAGTGAAGTGAATCGCCAGGCTCTAAGACAGTTTTATTTTCCCCAACAGTAACCTCCACCCTTCCCTGAAGAACGTAAATAAACTCCTCACCCTCATGCTGATAGCTTACTGATTTATGGTCGGAAATAGGGTCGATGGATACCTTAAATGCCTTTAAATGCTTATAGGCCGCCTCCGGGGTTAAAACCTGATAGCTATATGACTCTGTTCTCTCCTTAAAGCCTTCAGCCCTTTTTTTATTCGCCTCATCCTCATCCTTTTTCAACAAAATGCCACTATCTATTTCCAATGCCCTTGATAAACGCAAGATAGTTGCAACAGGGGGCCTTAATTTTCCTTCCTCTATATCAGAAATATATTCTACAGAAAATCCAGTTTCATTGGATACGTGTTCAATACTAAATCCCTTCTCGTCCCTGATTTCCTTCAATCTTTGCCCCATAGGCTTATCTTTCTTTCTCCGTGGCATCTTTAAGCACTCCTTTACTAAAAGATTATAAAACGGCCTTGATACGATTATTTTTAAACAGTATCAAAATATACTTATTCCTTCTTGTCAGTATTTTTATTAAAACCTCGATAAATTTTCAAGATGAAACTGATGAAAAGAACGGTGCCAATGAGAATAATTAGGTTCGATGAAAAGAATGTCATGATAAATGAAAAGGGATCATTGATCTGGTATGCCATATAAAGAAGATTTACGCCGAAAAGCACAAAAAAAAGTGCAATAAATGCCAATATAACCTGTACTACCCACAACGGAATAATCCTTTCCATCATCTTATATTTGATTTAAGCTTGGCTGATACAATTTTATCACAAGCAGTATATGGATCAATTTTTTTATCTATAATTGATTTAATTGCCTCCTCGAATTCCCCTGAGCTTGTAATATCAATAAATATTTCCTTTGCTATCTTGTCCTTTATCATCTCCGAAAGGTCGCTTTTAGCCTTTTCATATCTCAGTTTTGATAACATTGTTTTATTTGATAACAAATGGAGGCGATGTTTCTCGATTTCATCTAAAAGCTCCCTTATCCCTTTATCAAATGCCGCCTGTGTAGTTAGAATTGGTGGCCTCCAGCCGTCCTTATATCTCTTTTCACCCATTTCAATCATCAGCCTTATATCGCCCACCGTTTTATCTACGCCTTCTCTATCGCTCTTATTTATTACAAAAATATCACCCACCTCTAAAATTCCTGCCTTTAAGGCCTGAACATCGTCACCCATACCAGGCACAAGAACGATAAGGGTTGTATCCGAACTTCTAACTATATCAACCTCATCCTGTCCTACCCCCACTGTTTCAACGATAACATAATCCTTGCCCATAGCGTCTAAAACATCTATAGCGCTTCTCGTTGACTGTGTTAAACCACCAAACGCCCCTCTTGTGGCCATGGAACGAATGAATACCCCTTCGTCCATGCTGTGTCTTTGCATTCTTACGCGGTCTCCCAGTATAGCACCACCACTAAAAGGACTAGTAGGATCAACCGCGAGCACCCCGACTGTCTTGCCAGACTTTCTCAAGTGGCTTACCATCTGGTCCACCAATGTACTCTTTCCAACACCAGGTGCTCCTGTCACTCCAATCACATAGGCATTTCCAGTTGCGCTATAAAGCTCTTTGAGAACCTCTCTCGCCTCTGGTATGTTATCATCTATATCCCTTATAAGTCTCGCAACAGCCCTTATATCCCCCGTCTTAATCTTTTGAACTATCTCCATTAGAAAATTCCCTACAATATTAAAGCAATAGTGAAAGGCTCATTAATTTTTCCCTGCACCTAACCTATAAGCTATTTATAATTTCCATTCTTCCATTTACACACCCCCTGGATTAACATTTTCTTTAACCCAATTTACTATCTCTGTAAGAGGAGTGCCAGGGGTAAATACTTCCTTGATTCCTGCATTTTTTAATTTTGGTATATCTTCCTCTGGGAATATACCACCACCGCAAACAACAATATCATCAGCATTTTTTTCCTTAAGCAGTTCTACAACTCGCGGAAAGAGATACATATGGGCACCTGCTAAACTGGATAAACCTATCATATCTACATCCTCCTGTATAGCAGCCTGAACTACTTCCTCAGGCGTCTGATGAAGCCCAGAATAAACAACCTCAAATCCTGCATCTCTATATGCCCTAGCAATAATTCTCGCCCCCCTATCATGACCATCTAGACCTGGCTTTGCCACTAAAACCCTGACTCTCCTCTCTTTATTCATATCATCTCCTAATAATGCGGCTAAAAACCCGTAAATCTAACCAGTAAATCGTGCGTTCAGTTCTTAATTTTTCATAATAAACAATTTTTTTATAAAATATCACCTCTTTGAGATTCCCTTCTTGCGATAACCTTGTCTTACTTATCTAGATTTCAATATACACCTGGATCTCTATAAACACCAAAAACATCCCTAAAAACATCAGTAATTTCCTGCTCCGTAGCATATGCTTTAACTGCTTCAATAATAACAGGCATCAGGTTAGAATTTCCCTGGCTTGCCTCACCCAGCTTTTCTAAAACCTCTTTCACTTTATTATTATCCCTGTTTTCTTTGACCTCATTTAGCCATTTTATCTGTTTTTCTTCTAATTCCTCATCAATTTGAAGAATCTCAATAGGAATTTCTTCTTCATTAACATATTTATTGACCCCAACCACTGTTTTTTCTTGACTGTCTACCTGCAATTGATACTGATAAGCAGCATCTGCTATTTCCATTTGCGGATAATTACGTTCTATAGCCGCCACCATTCCACCCATATCATCAATCTTTTTGATATATTCAAAGGCCTCTTCCTCCATGTCTGTCGTAAGTCTCTCCACAAAAAATGATCCACCGAGCGGGTCAATGGTATTTGCGACTCCAGACTCTTCAGCTATTATCTGCTGTGTTCTTAGGGCAATAGTTGCTGCCTCTTCAGTAGGTATAGCAAGAACCTCGTCCAGGGAATTTGTGTGCAGTGATTGTGTTCCACCAAGTACAGCGGCCAAGGCCTCGAGTGACGTCCTTATAACATTATTGTAAGGCTGTTGTGCTGTAAGAGAGCAGCCTGCAGTCTGCGTATGAAACCTAAGCCATAAGGATCGCTCATCCTTTGCCTTGAATCTTTCCTTCATTATACGTGACCACATTCTTCTGGCTGCCCTGAACTTTGCAATTTCCTCAAAAAAGTCAAGATGTGAGTTGAAGAAAAACGAGAGCCGTGGGGCGAATGCATCAACATCGAGGCCTCTTTCCAGAGCCGCCTCCACATAAGCAATGCCATCGGCTAAAGTAAATGCAAGTTCCTGGACTGCAGTCGAGCCAGCCTCCCTTATATGGTAACCGCTTATACTTATTGTATTCCATCGTGGAACTTCCTTAGTTCCAAACTCAACGGTATCCGTTATAAGTCTCATAGAAGGTTTCGGCGGGCACATGAATGTTTTTTGCGCTATAAATTCCTTAAGCATATCATTTTGGATGGTTCCACCAATTATACGTCTATCAATCCCTCTGTTTTCAGCCATCGCGATATACATTGCCCAAAGAATAGATGCAGGTGGATTTATCGTCATGGAGGTAGTTATCTTATCAATAGGAAGGCCAGCGAACAATATTTCCATATCCTTCAATGAATCAATAGCCACCCCGCACTTTCCACATTCCCCTCTTGAACGAGGGGAGTCCGTGTCATAGCCCATAAGTGTAGGCATATCAAATGCCGTAGACAAGCCTGTCTGTCCCTCGTTAACCAGCAGGTGAAATCTCTCATTTGTATCCTTGGCAGACCCCAACCCTGCAAACATCCGCATAGTCCATAGCCTGCCACGGTACATTGTTGGTTGAACACCACGAGTAAAAGGATATATCCCTGGAAAGGCTGTCTCTTTAGAATAATCCAGATCATCTATATCCAGGGGTGTATAAATATTTTTAATAGGCCTGTCAGAAACAGTAGAAAACCTCTTCAGCCTTTCAGGTGCCTTCAGGGTATATTCATTAAAAAGCTTTTGCCATTTTTTTTCTTCATCTGCTATATCCTCTAAGCTTTTTTTGTTAAACATAAAAGCCTCCTTTTAAAATTTTCCAAGCAACGAACTGGCAATTGTATTTTTCTGAATCTCCCTTGTTCCTTCATATATTTCCATTATCTTTGCATCTCTATAAAAACGTTCAACCTCATATTCGAGCATATATCCATAGCCTCCGAGCATTTGTATCGCTTCATCAGAAACCTCAACTGCCGTCCTTGCCGCATACATTTTAGCAATAGATGTTAATTTTGGATCTATTTTCCCCTGATCAAAATTCCAGGCCGCCTTATAAACTATGAGTCTTGCGGTCTCAATCTTAGTGGCCATATCTGCCAACTTATGCTGTGTTACCTGAAACTGGGCTATTTTTTTTCCAAACTGACTTCGCTCCTTTACATATGCAAGTGCCCTATCAAAGGCCCCCTGGGCAATCCCAAGGGCCTGCGCAGCTATCTCGATCCTGCTTTCGTCAAAAAACTCTAGAACGTGGTAAAAACCCCTATTTTCCTGACCAACAAGATTAGAAGCAGGAACTTTAACATTGTTAAATGAGAGCTCGCCTGTTGCAGTCATCTTAATACCCATTTTATCACCAACATCAGAGGAGGTGTACCCTGGAATATCTTTTTCGACAATAATAACAGATTGGCCACGATAAGAAGGGGTTACATCAGGGTCTGTCTGGCAAAGCACCATGACAAAATCACTGTTCGTGCCATTAGTAATGAATGTCTTCACACCATTTATTACATAATCATTTCCGTCCTTTACAGCATTGGTATCCATAGCAGTAATATCGCTTCCGTGATCAGGTTCTGTGAAACCTCCACTTGAAAGACTCTTGCCGGTTGCAATGGGAATTAGATATTTCTCTCTTTGCTCATCATTTCCACACCTGAGTATTATCTCCGACGCAAAATCAGATAGGCTAAGGGCAATGCCAAAGCTTGAGTCCTGCTTACAGAAGGCTTCTACCACAAGGGTATTTTCAAAAATTCCATAGTCTTGCCCGCCATACTGCTCTGGAAAATGTATACCAACAAAACCAAGCTCAGCCGCCTTTTTCCAAATATCCTTTGGGAATGTATGCCCCCTTTCAAATTCAAGGGCCATATCCTTATCAAACTCTCCCTTGGCAAATTCCTCTGCCGCTTTTTGAATTGCCTCTTGTTCCTTGTTTAATTTGAAATCCATTATAACCTCACATCTAAAGAAGTTCTCCTTTAAATTCAGCCTTTCTCTTTTCTAAAAAGGCGCCCATGCCTTCCCTTGCGTCCGGACTCGCCATACATATTCCAAAGGCATCAGATTCCAGATAACAACCAGTTCTAAGGTCTTGGTCATATCCCCTGTCAATTGTTTCTTTCACCGCGCGTAAAGATACCTTACCCTTTGCAGCCAATAATCGTGCAGTTTTCATGGTCTCATCCCACAAAGAGGCCTTTGGAAATACCTTATTCACGATTCCTATATCCTTGGCCTCATTAGCACTTATCATAGCCCCTGTCATGCAAAGTTCCTTAGCCATTGATTTTCCCACCAAGCGCGATAATCTCTGTGTTCCTCCAAACCCAGGAATAATTCCAAGATTTATTTCAGGCTGGCCAAACATCGCTGAATCCGCGGCGTATATAAAGTCACACGCCATGGATATTTCTGTACCTCCACCGAGCGCAAACCCATTCACAGAAGCAATCACGGGAACAGGCAGAGTTTCTATCAGAAATAACAGCTCCTGGCCTTGTCGCGAAAAGAATTTCCCCTCCAAAGGTGTGTAATCTTTCATCTCAGCTATATCAGCCCCTGCTATGAAGGCCTTCTCACCTTCTCCTGTAAGTATCAACACCCTTATGGATTTATCATTTATTACCGCCTCCAGGGCATTTCTTGTTTCAGCAATAACCTTTTTATTAATGGCATTAAGTACCTTCGGTCTGTTAAATTTAATTATCGCAATAGTATTATCCATCTCATAAATAATAGTCTCATAGGCCATAAGATAACTCCTTAAAGATTTTCTAAATTTAGATAAAAAATGACTGAAACCGTTATCGATTTAGACTTACAAATAATTAAACCCTCTCAAGTGCCATTGCCATGCCCTGGCCCCCGCCTATACATAAAGTTGCGAGCCCTAACTCAACATCATTTCTGGCCATTTCATTCATTAGGGTCAATACAATTCTGGCGCCCGTACACCCAACTGGGTGACCTATCGATATACCACTTCCCAGCAGGTTAGTTTTATCCAAGTCAAAACCCAGCTCTCTAATACATGCAATAGCCTGAGAGGCAAATGCCTCGTTGAGCTCAACTTCACCAAAATCAGCTACGCTTAAACCTGTAGCCTCTAAAACCTTTCTAACTGCAGGAATAGGACCTAAGCCCATATATGCGGGATCAATTGCCCCTGATGCATAGGCCTTAATCTTTGCAACAGGTTTCAGGCCTAAATCCTTAGCCCTATCAGCGGACATCAAAAGAAGTGCTGCAGCAGCATCGTTAATCCCAGATGCGTTTCCAGCTGTAACCGTCCCTTCCTTTTTAAAGGCAGTTGGCAGCTTCGACATTTTTTCGACACTAGTATCCATCGGCCTTTCATCTGTATCAAATACTATCGGTTCCCCTTTTCTTTGAGGGATGACTACCGGAACAATCTCCTCTCCAAAAATCCCATCTGCTATTGCCTTTTTAGCCCTTGCATGGCTTAAGGCGCCAAGCTCATCTTGCTCCTGTCTCGATATGCCATATCTTTCAGCAATATTTTCAGCTGTTATACCCATATGATAGCCATAAAAAATTTCCCATAGACCATCAAAGACCATTAAATCAGTTAATTCATTGTTATTCATCCTTGCCCCCCAGCGAGCCGTATTTATTGCATATGGTGCCATACTCATATTTTCCATGCCCCCGGCAAGAATGACATCGTGTTCGCCCTCTCTTATAGAGAGTGCCGCAAGTGCCACAGCCTTCATTCCTGATGCACAGACCTTATTAACAGTAAAGGCATTAACCTCCTTGGGGATTCCGGCATAGATTAATGACTGTCTGGCAACATTCTGCCCTTGCCCGGCACCTATGACATTACCCATGATTACCTCATCAATACTTATAGGCTGGAGGGAATCATCATAGTCATGGCTCTTTTTTTCTAGTTCAATTATATCATTACCTTTGAGGGCATCAGGCTCAAAGCCTTTAAGTTTACTGCTTATTCCAGGTCTCAGCCCGAGTTTCTTCAATGTTTCCTTCAATACCAGTGAACCTAGGGAAACCACTGGTGTAGTTTTTAATGATCCCCCAAATGAACCTACAGGTGTCCTAATACCGCCTACAATAACAACATCTCCCATGCAAATATCTCCTTATTTAAAAAAATTAAACTACCTAAAATTTTTAGTCTACAATTCTATTATGAATCTTAAAAGGTATTGGTCAACTTATAAAAATGCCTATTAGGATTAATTTAGGGTTTCGATGAAAAAGACTGCCTTTGCAGTGCGCAAAGTACTTATAGAAAAGCCTAAAATATTGCTTCAATTTCTTAAGTTAGACAATACCTGTATTATTCATAAAATCCATTATTATATATTCCTTTCTCGGTTTCTAAGTCAAGTCAAAATAACCGTGCGAACAGTAAAAATTAAAATTCTTAAAACAATCAATAATGTCAAAATATGTATTCAGCTTTCGTTTATAGTGAAAAAATATTGATAATTTTTCTATTGACAATATAATTTTGGTCCAATATAAGTAGAAAGTGTAGTTACATTGTAGCTAAATTATAGCCATAAATTACTTATTTTATCACACTTATGTGTTCATATTTATTAAAACAAGTTACATATATTGTTGTTAATACTTATTATTTTTTATTATAGATGAAAAACGAAATAAAAAATTATGCCCGGAAAGAAAAGAAGGTAAAAAAAGTGAAATTCGAGATTTATGGCGAAGAGATGCTTCAAAAAGAGGTTAAATTAAGTGGAAATAGTGGCCGGGTATATCTCCCCCCAGATTGGGTTGGTAAAAATGTTAAGATAATAAGAATAGATTAGTTAGTAAAGGTAAGGGGGATTTAGGCTTGGAAAATTTCATTATAAGAAGGTTAAAGGAAAATGACGCTGATGATATTAATCGGATCTTAAAGTCTATAACAAAAGATTCTGTCACATTGGATTATAAACCAATTACAAAAGAAGAGGTTAAAAAGAAGGACGAAATTAGCTTTTTTGCAGAGCTTAATGGCAAGGGTATAGGATTTATTGTCGCCTATATACTCTACGGTGGATTTGGCTTAGAAAAAAGCGCGTGGATTGGCCTTTTTGGCGTTGACCCGAAATACATGGGAAGCGGAATCGGAAAAAGAATGGCCAAAGAGGTCTTTGATGAACTTATGAAAATGGATATAAAGAATATCTTCACATCAGTCAGGTGGGATTCCGTTGACCTATTATCTTTTTTTAAGTCTCTCGGCTTTGACAGGTGTGAATTTATTAACCTAAAGAAAATTATTGATTAATCTTTATCAATAAAAAAAATGATTGATGGTATATATGGTTGCTAAGCCGGATTTGATTGATATGCTTTATTTCGGAAGCCATTCGACTTCACCAGAGGGCCTTCTAAGTTTATGTGAGAAATAAAAGGAAAAAACAGTCTTTTTAATTCTCTATTATAGACTTAAGCATCTGAATCCCCGACAGGGGACTTTGACGAGGTTATACCTACATCATGCAAGGCAAATTCAACCTTCAATAACCAGCGACAAGGCTTTAACGTAAACCCCAAAGAAATTACATTATTCAAAGATGATATCAAATAAGTATGAAATTTAAAAAAAGGTAAAAAAATGAGGTATGCAGAGACAGGGTATAATCTAGAAATAGACCTAACCCGAGGAAGCTTTGACAAGATCCCTACCGACCCAAGGTTAACTGAACTTTTCTTGGGTGGTCTGGGTACTAACGCCAAGATATTATGGGATAGGGTTCCCTCTGAAACCGAGCCTTTTTCCCCTGATAACCTGCTCATATTCGGCACTGGCATCTTGTGCGGTACACCAGCCCCGAGTGCCAATCGTACCATTGTTTCCACATTTTCCCCACAAACAGGATTGATGGCCTTTTCAATGATGGGCGGATTCTGGGCGCCAGAGCTAAAATTTGCGGGCTATGATAAATTAATCATTCGCGGCAAATCACCTGATCTGGTTTATCTCTGGATAAATGGCGACAAAGTGGAAATACGGGATGCCTCTCACCTGCGTGGCAAGGGGCCACTCGAAGTCACAGAGCTTATTAAAAAGGAGTTGAAGGATCCGAAAGTGCAAGTCGCAGCCATTGGACTTGCCGGCGAGAACAAGGTCTTCTATTCCTCCATTGAGCATGGCAGGTCTAGTGCAAGTCGACTTGGAGTAGGTGCAGTTATGGGAGACAAAGGACTAAAGGCTATAGTTGTCCGGGGCAAGAAGGACATCAACGTCGCGCACCCGGAGGAATTTATGAACCTTTGCAACGAAGTGCTGCAATACAGAAACTTCCGATGGGAAAATCCGATTAAAGGCGTGCCCGCCATTCTGGCTGGGGTTGGTTCACCACAGGAGATGGCACTACGTGATGAGGAATGGCATACAACGAGCTTCTCCTGGGGGCATGCTCGCACACGGAGAAAAGGTTTTTGGACCAAGGAGGTAGAAGAACAGTGGAACAATATTCAGGATAAAGCAATAATACGCCTCATAAGCTGTTACAACTGCCCGAATGAATGTGGTGCGCTCATTTCTTACCCCGGTCTCGGAACCCCGACATATATGATGAAATGCTATTCAAAGCTCACGTATGTGATGGGTGCTATGTCGAATGATCTGGAGTTCGGTTATAAAATCGCTGGGCAAGCCCAAGAATATGGAATGGACGGGTACACAAACCCTCAGGTTATGGCATTCGCAGTAGAACTCTATGAAAACGGTATTCTGACTGACAAGGATATGCCCGGTTTTCCCCCAAGGGCTCCAGATGGCAGCGATGAGGAGAGGTTTTTCTGGCTAGTTAAAAAAATTGCCCACCGGGAGGGAATCGGAGATGTCTTAGCCAATGGTGTCTATTGGGCAGCTCGTCAGATCGGCAAAGGGGCAGAGGAATATGATCATAATACTACCAAAAAGCATGAACAAATGGTTATTAAACTAGGTATGCTGAACCCTATTTATTATCTGTTGTACGGCACCGGCGAGAAGGCAAACATTACACAGATTGAAGGACAGATTCCTCAAGTGCCACTCCCTAAAGATTTGAGAGAAGAATTCGTAACTAACTGGATACAGATTCCCACTGGCAAGGAAGAAAGGTTCAAACAATTCATGATGGAATGGGGAGATGAAGATAAAGTATTTCCATATTATCCCCCCCCTGACCTGGTCTGTGACCTGGTTGAATGGCAGGAAATTATGCATTATATTGACGATGCAACCGGCATCTGTGCCGGCATGTCTTCATTCCTCATCAAGCCTCCCTATCACATACACAATATAGCCCGTATGGTTTCATTAGGGACCGGCATAGATATCAGTGAAGAGGAACTGTGGGAAATAGCCAATAGGAACAGAACTCTGCTGAGAGCTATAAATGTGAGAAGAGGTGTGAGAAGGAAGGATGATGAACCTCCTGTTGATCATTGGAAGAGGAGATTCCCTGACTATGAAGCTAAACTGAAGGATGAATATTACAAGTTCAAGGGTTGGAATAGCGATGGTATCCCAACCGAAGAAACCCTGGATAGACTTGGCCTTGATTATGTGGCCAAGGATTTAAAGGAAAGCGGGATTCTAGGCGATGGAAAAACTGAAGGCGCTTTAGAAACATCTTCAGGGGGAGGTTCTGAAAAATGAGGAAGATCACCGTAATAAATATCAATGCCGACAAATGCATGGGTTGCCGAGCATGTGAGGTAGCCTGTTCCGCCTTTCACGCTAGTCCTAAATACAGCAGTACAAACCCGGAGAGATCTCGTATTCGGGTAAGTTACGATCAGCTAAACGACATCTACCTGCCGGTAATGGGTGGCGAGTATACCTCAGCCGAGTGTAACGCCAGATACACTATAACGCTAAATGATAAGAAATATGAGGAATGTGGCTTTTGTAGGGCTTCTTGCCCATCCAGGGATCTTTTTAAAGATCCTGATAGCGGTCTCCCCTTGAGGTGTGATCTCTGCGATAACCTGGACAACGGTGCCTTGGACGAACCCTGGTGTGTCAAGTGGTGCCTGAATGATGCCCTGACCTTTGAGGAAAGGGAAGAGGAAGGGGAAGAACCGGAAATGCTGGATGACTTGGAATACGGAGTAAGATCACTCATAGATACGCACGGGCTGGAAAAGGTAGTCGATGCTGTTACCCGAATATCAAAAAGGGAATAAATCATCAAGGTGTAAGAAAAGGACTAAAGAGCAATGGAAACTGTAGCTCCTTACAAAGAGATTATAGACATAATAAAGGAAAGCGGCGGAGAGGCCTTCAGCTTATGCTATCAATGTGGACTATGTGATACGGTCTGCCCCTGGAATAGGGTTCGAACCTTTTCCATACGCAAGATTATCCGAGAGGCTACATTCGGCTTGACGGAGATAGAAAGTGAGGATATGTGGCGTTGTACAAGCTGCGGAAGATGCCCTGAGGAGTGCCCGAGAGGCGTAAAGCAGATAGAAATTGGCATAGCATTACGCAGGATTGCCACGGAATATGGCGTCTTTCCTGCGGCTGTCAAGCCTATTCGTACCATAAACGCAGGCCTTGTTGCTCAAGGTAACCCCTTTGGTGAAGAACGAAAAAACAGGGGACAGTGGATAGAAGGTCTACCGGTAAAGGCCTTTACCGAAGGAATGGAGGTACTCTATTTTCCCGGTTGCTACCCGAGCTATGACCCGCGAATGAAAAGAGTGGCCAGGGCCACAGCCACTATACTTACCAAGGCAGGCGTTGATTTCGGGATATTAGGAGAAAAAGAGAGCTGTTGCGGGGAAAGTATACGCAAGACAGGCGATGAGGAACTATTCAAACGCTTGGCCAAGGAAAACATCAAAACATTTATCGATAATGGGGTAAAGAAAATCCTTGTCTCCTCTCCTCATTGTTACCATACCTTCAAAAACGAGTACCCAGAGTTCATGGTAAATTTTGAGGTTATACATATTTCCCAGTATCTATTCGAACTCATTGATGGGAGAAGGCTCAAATTCGCTAAGGATTTTAAGAAAAATATTACGTATCATGACCCCTGTTACCTGGGCCGGCATAACAACATCTACGAAGAGCCCCGAGAGGTCTTGAAAAGGATACCCGGCATAGAGCTGGATGAGATGCCTGACTCACGGGAAAAGAGCCTCTGCTGCGGAGGAGGAGGGGGTAGAATCTGGATGGAAACCCCAAGGGAAGAGAGATTTTCTGATCTTAGATTAGAACAGGCCAAGGGTATCGGAGCTGAAGTACTGGCTACCTGCTGCCCTTATTGCATCACAAATTTTGAGGATAGCAGAGTCAACATGGAGTATGAAAACATTTTAGAGATAAAGGATATAACGGAAATTATCCAAGAAGTAATTTAGCAAGGCATAAAGAATACCCTTTATATAGCCTGCTAAGAAATCTAATGAGGTAGCAGAACGTGGGAAATGAGTTATCGCTAGAAGAAAAAATTCTACTGCTTTCAAAAACTTTCGGAAGCAGTACTTTTGGAGATGTTATGGTTGTCGGTGGCGGTATCAGCGGTATTCAAGCCTCTCTGGATCTTGCCGCTGCTGGATTTAAGGTTTATCTTATTGACAAATCACCCACTATTGGGGGCCACATGGCTCAGCTTGATAAGACCTTCCCTACCAACGAGTGCTCCACTTGAATACTATCGCCCAAGCTGGCCAGTGTTGGCCTGCATCCCAATATAGAGGTCCTTACCTTAACAGAAGTTGATAGTGTAGAGGGGGAAGCAGGGGATTTCAAGGTAACCCTGATTAAAAAGCCGCGATACATTATTGAGGAAAAATGCACAGGCTGTGCGACATGTACAGATTACTGCCCGGTCAATGCACCCGACCCTTTTAATCAAAATATATCTCCAAGTAAAGCTGTCCATATATACTTTTCTCAAGCATATCCGCTTATCAGTTACATAGACCCTGAAGCCTGCCTTTACATTAAAGAAAAGAAATGCGGCATTTGCGAAGCGGTATGTGATAATAATGCCATAGACCTCAATCAAATGCCAGAGAAATTGCAATTAAAAGTAGGGGCGATACTTCTCTCTCCAGGCTATGAACCATATGACCCCAAGGTGAGGGGTGACTATGGTTACGGAACGCTTCAGAACGTAGTAACCAGCCTAGACTACGAACGAATACTATCTGCTACCGGACCATACAAAGGTGAGATACTGCGTGCTTCCGATAAAAATCATCCGCATAAAATAGCCTGGATTCAGTGTGTCGGTTCACGACAGATTATTCCTGGCGGCAACAGCTATTGTTCTGCCGTGTGCTGCACGTATACGCAAAAGCAGGTTATGTTGACGAAAGAACATGACGCCGAGGCTGAATGTACCATATTTCATAACGATATCCGGTCCTGGGGTAAAGACTTCGAGAGATTCTACCAGAGGGCAGAGGAACTTCCAGGGGTTAGATTCATAAGGAGCTACGTATCAATAGGAAAAGAGGATCCTGAAACCAAAAACATAAGCATACGGTACTCTACTACAGATGCGGGAGTAAAGGAGGAGGAATTTGACCTGGTAGTTTTATCCGTGGGATTGAACCCACCTGCTGATCACGAAGTGTTAGCAGAAAAATTTGGCATTGAACTCGATTCTCACGGGTTCTGTAAAACAAACCCCATCAACCCTATTGAATCCTCTCGCCCGGGCATTTTTATTAGTGGTTCCTCCCAGGGTCCTTTAGATATCCCCGAATCTGTTCTAAGTGCTAGTGGAGCTGAAGCTCTTTGCGGCGAGCTCCTTGACCACCGACGAGGGAAGCTTGCCCAAAAAAGGGTTTACCCGCCGGAACGGGATGTCTCTAACGAGGAAGTAAGGATAGGCGTCTTTGTATGCCGTTGTGGCGCAAATATTGGGTCCGTAGTGGATGTTCCTTCTGTAGTTGACTATGCCTCAACCTTACCCAATGTT
>JAGYMO010000318.1 GCA_018400255.1 Deltaproteobacteria bacterium | reverse complement strand
CTGTCTTTAGCTATTGAACCTTTGAACCTTTATCCGCCGTTTTTGTGGCGGACAGAACGCTGAACCCGTGAACGGTTACCTTCTATTTGACCTTTTTCATTTCCATAATTACAAAGTCCTTGCCCCTTAGTATATGCTCCTTGATAAGCCTTTCAACCTTTTTTGCCTCTCTGTGCTTGATGGCCTTTATAATCTCTTTATGATCATTATGGGATAAAGTGCCCATCTTCATTGACTCCAATAGGATCTCTCTGAGAAGAAATATTTCATCTCTTAAATTGTTTATCATTTCAATTAGTTTTGGACTCTTGCTAAGCGCGTATAGGAGTTCATGAAACTCTGTGTTTAGTCTTGTTAGCTCCTTCAGGTCATTTATCATTAGATATTTCTCGAACTCTTCTAATTTGTCCTCTAATGGTGCTATCTCATTATCCTTCCATCTTTCCGCTGCAAGGTAGCCCGCAAAACTTTCTAATATAACTCTTATGTCGAATATTTCCTCAATCTCACCCATTGACATACCCTTTACAACGTAGCCGCCTTTAGGGAGACGCACAATCAATCTTTCAGCCTCTAACTTGTGAAGGGCTTCTCTTACAGGGGTTCTGCTGATGCCAATAGATTCGGCAACCTCGCTTTCTATTATACGATTTCCAGGCCGAAATTCGCCATCGAAAATCATCTTCTTTAGCTGCTCAAAGACTTGGCCCCCAAAATTTTCTTTTTTCACATTATAAAGCAATCTATAAACCGTTTTTTAAGAGAAACATACAGTTTTACAAAAATTGTAAGCAAACCTACCGAAGGTACTGCCTGGCAATAGTAGTTTGGAGTACCTCATGGGTTCCACCGCCATAGAGAAGAAACCGATTGTCTCTATAGTAGCGTTGAACATTATACTCCATGGAATAGCCATAGGCGCCAAAAATACGAGTTGCCTCATCCGCAGCCTTGCATGCAGACTCGGTTGTGAAATATTTTGCCATAGATGCCTCATTCAAGCAGGGAATATTTTTATCAATGAGGTGCGTAACCTTGTAGGACATAAGGGTCCCAGCCTCTAAATTGACGGCCATATTTGCTATCTTAGCCTGTATGAGCTGGTAAGAACTAATAGGCCTGCCAAACTGAACCCTCTCCTTGCAATACTTGATCGAATCATCCATGGCAGCCCTTTGTAAGCCCAGGGCAAGGGCAGCAGTCATAACCCTGATCTCTGAAAGTATGGTTAGTAAAACATCAAGCCCCCTTCCCAACTGACCCAGCATATATTCATCAGGGACATGGCAATTATTGAAGTAGATCTCCGACATCTGTGTTGTTCTTGTCCCTAAAAGGTCAAACTTTTTACTATGGGAAAAGCCTGGTGTATCTGTGGGGATAAATACAAACATTAAACCCCTTAGTCCCTTATCAGGGTCAGTCTGGGTAAGGACCGTATGGAAATGACCTATTGGCCCGCTTGTTGACCAGGTCTTCATTCCGTTGATAATCCAACCATCGTCACTTTTTATTGCCCTTGTCCGAACATTACTGAGGTCAGAACCTGCCTCCGGCTCCGTTAGCTGAAATGCGCCGATCTTTTCACCCCTCATCGCAGGCCTCAGATATTTTTCATGCATCTCATCCGTTCCATACCGATAGAGTCCATCCGTGGCCATCAGGCATTGCATGGCCGTAGTTGCCCCGAGACTTAAAAGCCCTCGTGCCAATTCCTCTACGGTAATGCAGTAAAGGGTTGTATTTCCCCCTGAGCCCCCTACCTTTTTAGGGTATCTTATTCCCAGGATACCCATATCCGCTATCTTTTTGAATAAATCATAGGGAAAGTCACCGCTCTCGTCATGTTCTCTGGCAACTGGAATTACCTCTTGGTCTACAAATTTGGCCATAACCTTTCTTAAAAGCTTTTCTATATCTGAACGTTCCATGGTACCCTTACTTTCCCTTTCTATTCAAGATTGCATTAGTTAATGTCGGGACAACTTCATGAAGGTCTCCAACAATGCCCCAATCCGCTGCTTCAAATATAGGCGCCCTTTCATCCTTATTAATTGCAATAACGTACCGTGAGCCAAGCATTCCGGCCCTATGCTGGATAGCGCCGGATATACCGCATGCAACATATAATTCCGGTCTTACTGTCTGACCTGTCTGCCCAACCTGCCTTTCAACAGGAAGCCAGCCTTCCTCGATTACAATCCTTGTGCCTGCGACCTCAGCGCCCAGGGCCTCTGCGAGTTCAAACAAGGGTTTCAGGCCTTCCTCCGAGCCGACACCCCTGCCTCCGGCTACAATAACCTTTGCATCGTTTAGGCTTACGACCTTTTTCTTTTCCCCTACAAACTCCAGAACCCTGGTAACAACATCCTCCTTCGTAAGGCTCGAATCTACATGTATAACCTCGCAATTAGAGCTAGTGCCGATTTTTTTGGACTCCATAACGCCTGGCCTGACAGTAGCCATTTGCGGTCTGCTGTAGGCTGTCTTAATAGTGGCCATAAGGTTTCCACCAAATGCAGGCCTTGTCTGAAGCAATAGGCCATCCTCCTGATCTATACTCAATTCTGTACAGTCTGCTGTAAGCCCAAGGTTTAGTCTCATTGATATCCTTGGCGCGAGGTCTCTGCCAATAGGGGTAGCCCCAATGATAAATATACTTGGTTTGTTATGTAATATTATCTCGGAGATAACCTTTGTGTAGGGGTTTGTTTGATAGACCGACAGGAGTTCATGCTGGGCAAGATATACCCTTTGAGCGCCATATTTCTGGAGCTCCTCAATAAGATGGCCAACGTTATTGCCGAGAAGAACTGCAGATAACTCCTGATTGAGATCCTTGGCTAACGACTGACCAAGCCCCAGGAGCTCCTTTGTAACCTTTGCCATTACCCCATCTGCCTGCTCGGCAAACACCCATATCCCCTTTCTGTCACGAAAATCAGGCACTTCCTTTTCTTTTATATCCGAGCTTATTGCATTTTCAGGGCAGTTATCAATACATACACCGCAAGAGGTGCATCTTTCATTTACAACAGCCTTGCCATCCTTAACTTCTATACCATTATATGGACAGATCTTCTCGCATCTTTTACATCCAGTGCACAGATCATAGTCTATAAATATAGCCATAAAAACCTCTTTAAAACCTTTATTATATAAGGTAATTGCCAGCTAATCTTTCAATAAGCTGCCCTACAGCCTCTCCTTTGTCTCCCTTAAGCATTTCGCCTTCCCTTTTCACCTTAGGGGAAAACGTCTTTATAACCCGGGTTAATGAGCCGGACAATCCTATTTCCTGCACTGATACCTTTAGATCCGCCGCATTCCAAAGTGTTATACGCGCGTTTTCCTTGCATGCATTTATCAATAAATCCACCCTTGGATATCTGGGCTTATTCAATTCCCCAATAACAGTTATCAAGGCAGGCAAGGGTGACTCAACCCTTTCGTACCCATTTCCCAATCCCCTTTTGACAATTATCCTCCTGTCATCGACCTCCTCTATATCCATTACATATGTTAATTGCGGAAGTCCTAAGAATTCGGCCACCTGGGGTCCAATCTGGGCAGTGTCACCATCGATTGCCTGCCTGCCACATAGTATAAGGTCGTAGGCATTAATCTTTTCTATGGCCTTTCCAAGGGTAAAGGATGTAGCCCATGTATCAGCACCCCCAAAATTCCTGTCTGCCAAAAGTATCCCTTCGTCAATCCCCATGCCAATGGCCTCGGATATAGCGTCTATGGCCTGAGGGGGTCCCATGGACACAACTATGGACTTGCCCTTATATTTTTCCTTTAATGAAACTGCCACCTCGATTGCGTGTCGATCATCAGGGTTTATAATGCTTTCTATGCCCTCTCTTATAAGGTTGCCGGTCTTGGGGTCAGTCTTTATGTCCGTTGTGTCAGGCACCTGCTTGATAAGTGTTATTATGTTCATTGAATAATACCTAAAATGCTAATTTTATTATCTTTACATTGGGTTTTACTTCGTAGTGGTTCATTCGATTGCCTTATAAAAAGAAGATTATCACTTTTTAAATTCCGGCTTTCTCTTTTCCAGGAAGGCGGAAATCCCCTCCTTTGCTCCATCAGTGCATGCTATCTCAGCAGAACCCTGGTAGCCTATTTCAAGGGCCTCGTTTAAGGAAGTAGCTGCGGCCCCTGCCTTGACCGTCTTTATTATTATGGAAATACCCTCTTTGCTTAACCGTAATTTACCTGCCATAGGGTTTTCAGGAACAACGATCTCAGGTATATCTACCTTGCCCTCAGGTATTCTCTCAACCTTCCCTGATATACGGTTAACCTCTTTAACCGCCTCCTTTATCATCTCGGAATAGTCTTTAGATATTGACTTGACCATCCCAGTATCATATGCCTCTTTAACACTCATGCGTCTGGCTAGGCAGAGCATCTCGTTAAAAATGTGGCTACCCTTAGGCCACTTCCTGTATGGCACAATGCACCCGCCAATACCTGGCAATATGCCAAGGGTTATCTCCGGAAACTGGAAAAAGGCATTTTCCGTAGCCACCATGCTGTGGCATCTAATTGCAATCTCCAGTCCTCCTCCAAGGGCCATGCCATTAATGGCCGCCACAATAGGTTTCTCCATCTTGTCCATGAAAAGCTGCACATCAGCACAGTCCCGTGCATATTGGGCTGCTGCCTCCTTGTTTCCAAGGGTAGCCGGAAATTTGCCTATATCCGCTCCGGCTGAAAAGGTGGCGTTACCATAGCCGGCAATAACGAAACCCTTTACAGAAGGTTCATCTATATTTTCCTTCAAAACCTTTAGGATCTCGTTGTCTATCTCATCACTGATGGCGTTCATTGCCTGTGGTCTTCTTATCGTGATAATCTTTACACCGTCCACCTCATCTACGAGAAGAAAACGATTAAAATCGTGGTATTCGGAAAAGCTATCCTTTGCCTGTGGAAAGCCGGGCCTCTCCTCGCTGAATTCCTTCATAATCCGGTTCACCTCGGCCTCTCCAATATCAGACATAATGTCAAA
>JAGYMO010000317.1 GCA_018400255.1 Deltaproteobacteria bacterium | reverse complement strand
TACAGGTTACTCGATCGTCTGTTTTCAGATCACCGATTTTCACAGACGGTTAAATCGACATAGTCTTCCCCTAATTTTTGCGTAGCAAGACCATCCCGATCGTTTTATTTTCACTCCACAGTCGAAATCCCAGCCCATGCCTATGCCACACAACCCATTAATTATACACAAATTATGCATCGCGTTTGGTTATTTTCCCAATCAATTTTTTTAGATTCCCAGATATATATTTTCAGCTCCACAGTTATGTTATTAGGGTGTCTTTCTGTCGAATAAAATGCTTGCATGTCGGATATAAATATGCTAATAGAAATCAGTTCTGAGAATTATTGGATATTTTACCCATCAAATGCTGGCCATTTGAGGAATTTTACTGTTCATGACTATGATATACAATGGGAATCACAGATGACTAACCGACAAAATAAAACCCTAATCAGTACCGAGGTTGATCTGGCTGACTATTTCAAAAATCCTGCCTCCTCAAGGCAAAAACACTATGAGGTAATCCGAGCCATCGCTATTGACGGAGAATCGATAGAAGGCGCTGCGAAACGATACGGATACAAGGGCAGCACCGTCTATTCCCTGCTCAGAGATGCCAAGGCTGGGAAAATTGAACTTTTTCCGGTCGTTAAAAAAGGACCACAACAAAAACGGACAGATCCTGACGTGCAAGACAAAATCATTGACTACAGGAAGATGAGGTTATCTACTTCTGATATTCAAGAGTGCCTTGCCGAAGATATCATCAAAATTTCTTCACGGACAGTTGAGCGTATCCTTAAAGATGCCGGTTATGGAAAATTAAAACGCAGAACCAATAAAGAATTAGGCATAACTGTAAAAAACAAAATTATACCAGACCGATCAGAACATCTCGATTTCTCAGAACTCGAACCTTTTACTATTGACTGCCCCTCCGCAGGTTGTTTCTTTTTTATCCCTTACATCTTAGAATCAGGAATAATAGATATTGTGAAAGAATGCAAAATGCCTGATTCAAGCGATATCGGTTCAACGCAAGCGTGCCTTTCCATGTTGCTCCTAAAATTGATGGGCCGCAAAAGACTGAGTCATATTGGCACCTATGACAGGGAGCCAGGTCTTGGGATCTTTGCCGGCTTAAATGTTCTTCCCAAGCCTACTTATATGAATACATATTCCTGCCGATGTTCAGAATCACAACTAATGAATTTACAGAGAAAGATCATTACCAGATTAAAAAAGAAGTATCCCGACTTATACTGTAGTGATTACATCAATCTTGATTTTCACTCGATTCCACATTACGGCAATGAATCAGAGATGGAAAAACTCTGGTGTGGTGCAAGAGGCAAAACAATGAAGGGAGCAAATACCGTCTTTGTTCAAGACAGCCAGAGTAATGCAATTTTATATACCAGAGCAGACATACTGCGTAATGAAGAAGCAGAGGAAGCTAAAAAATTTGTTGCTTACTGGAAAAATATAAATGGCAGGGTCAATGAAACCCTTGTTTTTGACTGTAAGTTTACTGCTTACAGAGTTCTTGATGAGCTTGAAGATGATAAAGTAAAATTTATAACTCTTCGAAAAAGATATGCCAAACTAATAAAGGACACATTGGATCTTCCAGCAAATGAGTGGGGAAAAATTCATATATCAATCCCGAAACGCAAATATAAACATGTGTCTGTCCATGAAAGTGAGGTTAAGCT
>JAGYMO010000316.1 GCA_018400255.1 Deltaproteobacteria bacterium | reverse complement strand
TGAAAGCCCTGGCCGAGTATGTTTTCTGGTTTAGGCATGTTGGTTTCGTTTAAATTGTTTCCAGTTGATTAAGTGATGATGTCGTCCAAAGCGTATTACTGTCTTTGCGTATTGTGGCCAAACAGCTTCTAACATTTTTGCTTTTAGTAAATTCTTTTCAGGTGCATTGCCTTTATAAAGTTCGGTCTGATTGCCGCCTTTCATTTTTTGCGAAGTACTCACTTTATCCATCATGTAATAAACACAACTTGCTGTGCTTCCTCCGTTATGTAATACCTGTAAACACAAATCTACATCCTCATTATATTTAAGTCGCCAACGATAGGGTAAATTGTTTTTTATCAGCATTGCGCTGTAAACATGGCAATTATATTTAAACGGTTTTTTTGGTGGCTTTACTACAAAATTTGGTTCTTCAAACCCTAAAATATCAATATTAGACTGTTTTGAATAACTCTCAATAAACAAAAAAGCATCTACATAATTATCAATTTTTTTACGCTTTCCGTTTATCCATTTCATTAGCCCTTGGATATTATCATCAAACAGCCAATGGTATTTAGTTCCTTTTTGTTTTGCGTGCTCCCAGCAGAAATTTCGTGCAGGATATGAACCAAGACCTAAATTTGAAAAGGGTAATTTTATTATTCTATGTTTTCCAAGTTTTTTAGCATATAGGTCATATTCCTGAGGTTCAACGGCAACTAAATAATCTATCCCTGCCTGCTCAAAATTATCAGCAGTCAAAGTCTTTTCCCATCGGCCTTTTGAAATTATATAGACCGGGTATGTAGGTTGACTTGCCATGCCATGTTCATTTTTTTAAACTCTACACCTAAATTATTTAAATAACTTTCAGCCTCATCAGCACCATCAAAAATAAAGACAACTCTTTGAAGCCCGGCCGCTTCTCCAATTGGGTCAAAGTCCTCTGTCAAATCTACATCTTCATCCGCCATAGAATTAACATCATGCCCAACAGCCCAGCTCATTTCTAATCCCCATTCTGACAACTCATCTATGTTCCAAGATTCTTGCAACTCCTCCCAGTCCCACTCGCCCCCAGAAACGTTATCCGAAATTATGAACCGCCTCTTTTCGTCATCTGTCAGCTCGCTGGCCTTGCGCACCCATTCGTCAGGTATCTCTTTGAACCCTAAGTGCTGCAATGCTTTCAGTCGCATATTGCCACCAAGCACTACATTATCCTGATCGACAACCATCGGTCTGAGCGATAGCATTTTAGGAAACTCTTGTATCGACTTGCAGAGCTTCTCAAATGCCGCGTCTTTGATCGTTCGCGGGTTGTTAGGATTCGGCTTTATCTGATTCAGTTTCATCGTTGTATAGTCGTTGTATGTTACAAGCGGGTCTTTCCCCGCCGTCAGTCCTTGCCAGATTGCGCCAAAATTTTACCTCCGCAGGCTCTGCTCAAACGCTTGCATCTGACCTTCACACCGCCGGACAGGGCGCTGTCATTAATTAGAGCAGATTTAAGTATCTTAGAACGGCAGATCATCTTGTACTGTCTCCACCAGCACCTCTGCTGCTTTGACTGC
>JAGYMO010000315.1 GCA_018400255.1 Deltaproteobacteria bacterium | reverse complement strand
TATTCTTACTGGCCTTTGCCTGCGAATTTATCGATGCATCCATAGGCATGGGTTACGGCACAATCCTTGCGCCTACTCTGGTTATACTAGGCTTTTCTCCTGTAGACGCAGTGCCTGCAATACTCCTCTCCCAGGCATTCGGTGGCTTTACAGCCTCATTTTTCCATCAGCAGTTCAACAATATATCCTACAGGGATAGATCAGGGAACCTGAAATCGGTATTTATAATAGTAGGGTTTGGCATCATCGCCTCCATTATCGCCGTTTTTATAGCGATAAACATTCCAAAGACATACATAAAGACATATATAGGCCTATTAGTGGTCTTTATGGGGGCCGTGCTCCTGCTCAATAAAACATTTACCTTTTCATGGCGAAAAATGATTGCAATAGGTATATTCAGTGCCTTTAACAAGGCATTATCCGGCGGCGGCTTTGGGCCTGTGGTTACTGGTGGGCAAATTATATCAGGATCAAGGCCAAGACAGGCGGTTGGCATTACCACCCTGTCCGAGGCGCCTATATGCATAGTGGCCTTCTTTTTGTATATCATCATGAGGGTAGTCAAAGAGATAGAGGAGCCAATACTTCAAATGCCCGCCTCAAAGTTCTTCTCCATGATATTTTCAACCCAGCTATTCCAATGGGAGCTGCTTATTGCCCTTCTTCTTGGCTCAATCATTGTTGCACCATTCGCAGCGTTTACTACAAGGCTCACAGGTGAAAACTTGCACAAGGCAGTCGGCATACTTATGCTGGCATTGGGCCTCCTTACACTTGTAAGGATATACTTGTTTTAAATCAAAAATCCGTGTCAATCCGCGCAAATCCGCGGCTAAATTTGGGCACGGATACACACGGGCTTCGCACACGGATCAATACAAAATTAAGCATTTGAAATCATTTGACAAAAATTTTCTCTTATGTCATATTTTCTTTAAAATAAAATGCAATCTCTATTAAAAATCCAATAGGCAATAATTTATTAGTGATTTATTAAAAACAGCTGAGATGAGAAATAGCATACGTACAGCTAATAAAACATAACAACCAACAACCATAATAACACCAATAAATCGAGGTAAATAGAAAAGGAAATAATGTAGTCATAAAAAACATTACATCATACCTATAAAATTTGCCAAAAATGTTGTCAAACATTGACTTATCTCTTTTTATGAAGCATTCAAAGGCCCTAACCTATGAGAGACTTTAAAAAGCTAATAGAACAATTGCCTCCAGATATTGAACAAGAGGTAAAAGATTTTGCCGAATTTTTATTGGCAAAACGGATTCAAAAAAAAAGGGACAGAAAGTTGAGCCAGGATTGGGCGGGTGCGCTTAAAAACTATCGTGGGCAATACACATCACTGGAACTTCAGAAAAAAGCGGCGGAATGGAGAAGTGAGTAAGCCTGTGTATTTAATAGAAACCAACATCTGGCTTGAGCGATTGCTTGACCAGGCAAAATAAAAAGAGGTTGGTCAATTCCTCGCTCACACGCCATCCGAGCAACTGCATATTACAGATTTTGCCTTTCATTCCATTGCATTGATTTTGAGTAGGTTTAGGCGAGGCGATGTGCTGTTGCAGTTCTCCACCGATGCCTTTATCGAGGGAAATGTCTCGCTTATTCATCTCGGACCAGAAGATATGCAAGCCATTGTGAATGTTATGCAGAAATTTACCCTTGATTTTGATGACGCCTATCAATACATTGCAGCAAAACGCTACAGACTAACTATCATCAGCTTCGACAATGACTTCGATCGGGCAGATATAGGCCGTAAAACGCCAAGCCAAGTAGGACCTTGACCTTCCTAAATTTGTGTCAATCCGTGTCCCATTAAGCAAGTGTACACGGAAAAATGAAAAATCCTGTGTTAATCCGCG
>JAGYMO010000314.1 GCA_018400255.1 Deltaproteobacteria bacterium | reverse complement strand
GGGGGATCGGGTTAATAGTGGGCTTTGCCTTAGTGATTTTTGCATTTGGTGCCGCCCTTGTACTCCTTTTTTTGCCCTATCTGCATACGGCGGCAGAGATCGGATATGATGTGTTAAAGATTGCTGCCGCTCCGTTGGGATCAATGCTGGCAAGCATTGTTAGATTTCTCTTCATACATAATAGAAGTAGATCGGAAACAGCGTCTCCTTCTCCTCCATCTGAGCAGGGCGATTTTGTATCTTCACCTGAGGAGAGTTGGTGGAGTGAGCTTTTTGAAAAAATATTCGCCTGGGGGTTTGCAGGTTTGGGTGTAGTAATTGCGCTTATGCTTTGCGCATTTGGCCTATGGTACCTATTTCGTTGGTTATTATCCCGTACTACTATAAACGAAACGAACCAAGTTCAATGGCGCTTTTTTATCATGTGGTTCTTGAAGATGTTCGCCGTGCTTCCTTTTTTCTGGGGTAAGATAGTTTGGTGGGTTAGTGGCTACACAAGCTCACCTCAGCTCTATACTGCGCTTTTACGCTGGGGGCGTCACAGCGGCTTACCCCACCTTTTAAGTGAGACCCCCGCGGAGTATGGTTTGCGTTTAAAGCATCAATTTCCCGCACTTACGAGGGATATAGGGGTAATCGTAGAAACCTTCAACAGGGAAGTGTACGGCAATATAGCTCCGAGCAAAAATCAATTTAAAATTGCCACGCTTGCCTGGCAAAGACTGCGCAACCCAATTTATTGGCCTTCCAGATTTAAATCCTGGCTTTTCAAGGCAGGAAAATAGAACCCTTAACCCTATCATTTATTACCTATGCCTGATAATTATCCAAAAGCCATACGTGAGATTCAGCCCTAAAACGTTAAAGCTAAAAACTGTATTAGTTATCGGCGTTCCTTATCATCTGAGCTCTCATAATTACCGGGGTTTAGAGTAAGGGCCTTAATGGTCAGCTAACGCTCTGAAACGAAAAACTTTTCTTGACAAAATCAAATATTTAAGCCTATTCTGCAACTTATTTTATTTAGTAACCAATGTCCCCTTTTTTGTTAGGTAGTTAGACACTTAATTGATTACTAAGTGCACACTAAAGCATGCCAGATGCAGCTCTTTTATGTAATTAAGGGGGCGGAGCTATCTTAAAATTAATAGTTGTAGAATGAAGATAATTTTTAAACTCCTCATTTCCGTAGAGCTGGATAAGTAAAAGAAGAAACATTTGCTCCTTTGAAAGGGTATTGCAGCAAGCCCTTTCAGAAACAGGATTCTAGTGCCGGATAAATTTATCCGCAGCACCTCTACTAAAAAAACAATGCCTAGACAAGCAAGACTTGATGCCCCTGGATTTTTGCAGCACGTTATAGCCAGAGGGGCTGAACGGACCACAATTTTTTGTGACAACCACGATCGCAAGGTTTTTCTTGATCGCCTCGCTGTAATACTTGAAGAAAGTCATACACAGTGCTATGCCTGGGCGCTTTTGCAGAACCATTTTCATCTCCTGCTTCGGACGGACTCCATACCTTTAAGCAAAGTCATGAGACGCCTTATGACGGGCTATGCAGTCACATTCAACAGGCGCTATAAGAGAAGAGGGCATTTGTTTCAGAACCGTTATAAATCTGTTGTGTGCGAGGAGAATCCCTACCTTCTGGAACTTATCCGTTATATTCATCTAAACCCCGTGAGGGCAGGCTTGGTAAAAAATATTAGAGAATTAGATACATATAGTTGGTGTGGCCACAGTACTATCCTCGGAAAACGCGAAAATCCCTTGATTCAAGATATAGAAGGCGTGACAAGTAGGGCGGATAAATCCCTTCCTGAGCAAACTGTGCAGTATATATTGAAGCTCTTTGGGGATAATGTTGAGAATGCCCGCAAAAAGTATCGGAGTTTCGTAAAAAAAGGTGTTGCACAGGGTACTAGGCCAGATCTTCAGGGGGGAGGGCTGGTCAGAAGTGCAGGTGGAAATCCAGAAGGGCTATTAGGTAGAAAAAAAGGGCAAAGAGAAAATTCTGATGCGAGAATACTGGGCAGTGGGGTGTTTGTTACAGAGGTTATTCAAAAATCCAGGATTGATTTTCCTAATGTGGTTTTAAATAAGCCTTCATTAGAAGAGCTTACCCTTAAAGTAACAAATCATCTTGGATTAGCCCCGAAGACTCTACTCTCTAAGGCTAGAAATAGAAATGTCAGCACGGCAAGGGCTATAATCTCTTATCTGGCTGTTAAAGAAGCAGGCTATAATCAAAAAGAGATAGAGAAATATTTGAATATTAGTCGCATAGGGGTAAGGAATAGCATATCCAGGGGCGAAAAATGTGGCGAAATTTGCCGGCAAATATGGCAAAAGTTTAAATAAAAGCACTGGAAAAAACGCAAAAAACTATTCTACCCAGGAGACTCTATCTGCTTGACTGTTAACAAGCCTCCTTTTATGATGTGTTTCATATGATTCCATACATGTGCGCGGCACGGCAAAAACTATCAGCATTATTCTAAGATAACATGATAAACATTTTTTGTAAGCGTTCACAGGTTCAAAGGTTCAGGGTTGCCTTCCTGCCTATGCAT
>JAGYMO010000313.1 GCA_018400255.1 Deltaproteobacteria bacterium | reverse complement strand
TCAAGGAGGCAATTGACAACTTCAGGCTAGCCTTCAAGATAAAGCCGGATTATGTGCAAGCATTTAATAATCTTGGAAATACATTTATGCGTCAGGGTTTCACTGAAAAGGCGATTAACGAATACTTAAATGCCCTGAAAATAACCAGGTCCTATGTAAAGACTTACAATAATCTTGGGCTTGCCCTGGCAAGCCAGGGAAGGTTTGATGAGGCAATTGACAATTATTTGATGGCGATTCGCATAAAATATAACTATGAAGATACCCATAATAATCTTGCAATTGCCCTGGCGGAAAAAGGGAAATTAGACGAGGCTATAAGGGAATTTCTTGAGGCAATCAAAATTCATCCCTCCTATGGAAACGCCCATTATAACCTTAGCCTTGTATTATTGCGAAAAGGTAAGTTACAGGAGGCCGAAGATCATCTTTACAAGGCACTGAAAATTAACCCTGATGATGCAAAGACACATTACTATATGGGCAAAACTTTGGAAAAACAGGGCAGATTTAATGAATCATTAAGCCATTACTATGAGGCATTGAAAATAAAGCCTGACTTTGCTAAGGTTCACATTAAGTTAGGTTTTTTATTAGGCAAGGCTGGAAAATTTATGGAAGCTATAGCGCATTATCAGGATGCAGCAAGGATAAATCCTACCTATAAGGCACAATCTTATTATAACATCGCCTGTCTGTATTCAGAGCAGAACATGGTCGAAGACTCTGTTGAGTGGTTAAAAAAGTCTATAGAAAATGGTTTTAATAACTGGGATATAATTAGGACTGATAAGCGTCTGGAGAATATAAGGGATTCCCTCTTATTTAAAGAACTGATAAAGGGTCAGTAAAAATAACTATTAACTTCTAAATATTAACCCATCAGACACAGCATATATTGCAGGGGATAATAATATGAAAGAAAGACTAAAACTGGAGGAAGAAAAGGCTACAGGCGATCAGCATCAAGTAAGCGTGACCGCAGCTATTGATATAGCCGATCATGAAGGATCAAGGATTACCGGCCAGGTGTTACTTACAGAAAAATGTCTTTCATATAAGGAATTTGAGGAGCAAATTCTTCAAATAAAGGAACAACTTGACACAATATTAGATAAATCACGGCAGATATTTGAACCAGGCGTAAGGAAAGATTACAACCTGGAGTTTAATGAAAATTTGACTGACGAGGAGCTGTGGAATATTATGTCTCAAATAAAAGATGCGGGTATATTATTGGAAAAATTTAACGGGATGAGTTATGAAAAAAGGATTGAGGTAGCTGATTATATACTTTCGCATGCCACTATTTTTTCTGGAGCTGGCTCAGTCTTCTCAGAGAGATATAACAGCGAGAAAGGAATACTCGAATAATCTGTTCATATAAACGGCCGGTATAATAGTGGAAAAACCACCAATTCATATACCAATAAATGGAACTATAGATCTGCATACCTTTTCGCCAAAGGAGGCATGTGATGTTGTAAACGAATACATCAATGTATGCCTTGAGAAAGGGATAATGGAAGTTAAAATAATTCATGGTAAGGGAAAGGGTATTCTGCGTCGGAAGGTGGAATCTGCCTTAAAAAAACATCCCCTTGTATCCTCCTTTAGGCAGGATTATGGGCCATCAAGTTGGGGCGCAACAATTGTTCTTTTAAAAAATCTTAATAGGAATAGAGATGAAGAAGAAAGGTAAGTTAATTAGTATAATAGTACTATTCAGTATAGTTGTATTTGTTGCAGCCATGTTGCTCCTACAACATCTTCCTGAAGATAGTCTAAGCAAATATATTTCCTATATAGATAAGGGAATCAATATTGGCGGAACAAAAATAACAATAATAAGCATCATATATCTTATTGTTTTTCTTCTTTTCTTTCATTTCCTTTCAAAAGCTATAAAGAATGCCCTTCAAAACAAGGTGCTGCCTCGTACACGGTTAGATATTGGGGCACGCGCATCATTTACTAATATCGTTGTATACTCATTCTGGATTTTTGCAGTTTATACTATTATAAATATTATGGGAATAAATCTCTCATCACTAGCCTTCATGGCTGGTGCACTCGGTATTGGTATTGGTTTCGGGCTGCAAAATATCGTTAATAATTTTATTAGTGGGGTCATATTACTTTTTGATCCCTCCATCAAGGTCGGGGATATGCTGCAAATTGGAAATGATTGGGGAACAGTAAGCAGAATTCACATACGGACAACCATCATTCAGACCTTTGATAATGCATCGCTTATTATACCTAATTCTGATATGCTCTCAAACAGGGTTACAAACTGGTCCTTCAAAGATCCAAAGGTTCGACTGCAGGTAGATGTTGGCGTAGCATATGGCTCCAACGTACAATTGGTAAGGAAAATTTTATTCAAGATTGCAGAAGGTACTCCTGAAATAATGAATGACCCTGAACCTACAGTAAATTTCCTTGATTTCGGAGACAGTGCCCTCATATTCAGGGTTAGGTTTTGGATACCTTCAACTCAATATTGGCTGTCTACACCAACGGATGTAAGATTTAAAATAGATGAGGAATTTAAGAAAAATAATATAGAAATAGCCTTTCC
>JAGYMO010000312.1 GCA_018400255.1 Deltaproteobacteria bacterium | reverse complement strand
CCAGTCGTTTCAGCAATGGCCCTGTCCGGTTGCCCCATCCCAATCACGCCCAGCCTCCCCGGAGCGTGAACGGTTACAAAATTATGTATTAAGTCCATATAAAAAGTAGGCTTATATGCAGACAATAATCTTCCAGGTCTTCGGGGGTTTAGGCCTGTTCATATTTGGTATGAGGATAATGTCTGACGGCCTCAAAAAGTCGGCAGGCAAGAAATTACGCGTTATTTTAAGTGCCGTATCCTCGAATAGGGTGATGGCCTGCATTACAGGCGCGCTGGTTACCAGCCTGATTCAAAGTTCAAGCGCCACTACAGTTATGCTGGTCGGTTTTGTGGATGCTGGATTGTTAAGCCTCACCCAGGCCATTGGCGTGGTCCTTGGGGCCAACATAGGGACAACTGTTACAGCACAGATTATCGCCTTTAAGATCACAAAATATGCCCTGCCTGCGATTGCCACAGGGGTATTATTTAAATTCTTTTTTAAATCAAAAAAATGGCAGGAATTTGGCGAGGTTCTTTTGGGCTTTGGCATGCTTTTTTACGGCCTGGCCACCATGAAGGCAGGCTTTGCGCCACTAAAACATGAGCCGGCATTTATCAGTTTTTTAACAAGATTTGATGCGGAAAATTTAAGTGAAATCCTCCTGTGTGTATTTGCCGGCACTGTCCTTACTATAATTGTCCAGAGTTCAAGCGCAACGGTCGGCATTACAATGGCACTGGCAAGCCAGGGATTAATAAATTTTCAGGGCAGTGTGGCCTTGATTTTAGGTGATAATATTGGCACTACGATTACCGCTGAATTGGCCAGCATTGGTTCTAATATTAATGCCCATCAGACAGCGAGGGCACATACCCTGTTTAATGTAATTGGTGTTTTCTTTGTTATTCTCCTGTTTCCGCATTTTGTTAATCTTGTCGCATACCTCACCGGCATTCTTTTCTCTGCTGGTGATCCTGACCTTTTTATCGGCACTGAGAAACCTTTCATTTCAAGATATATTGCAAATGCCCATACCCTGTTCAATTTGATGAATGCCATTATTTTTCTTCTTGTCCTTCCCTATTTGGTAAAGGCAGCGGTCTGGTTAACGCCTCATGGAAAAGATGAAGCGCTTGATGATATATATCATATAAAATATATTGACAGCCGCTATCTTGATTCTCCAGAAGTAGCATTAGTGCAGGTGCGTCATGAAATTATACGGATGGGTCACGAGGCTAAAACCATGTTTCACGGTGTTGCTGGATCACTTAAAACGAGAGACGCAAAAATAGTTGCCACATGGAAAGACAGGGAAGAGGTCCTGGATAATCTTCAAAAGGAGATCCTTGATTACCTTGTAAAGATTATGCAGCAAAATATAATTGTTGAGGAATCCATAGAGATAACCTCGCTTATGAGGATAACCAATAATATTGAAAGGGTTGGCGATGAGTTAGAGGATATCGCCACTGCCATTGAGCGTATGCTTGATGAAAAGCTTATATTTTCACCTCAGGCTATGCAGGATTATGAGACCATCTCCTCGGAGGCTGAAAAGTTTTTCTCTGTTGTTCTTGAAGGCATAGAGCGCTCTGATAAAGAAATAATGATAGAGGCGGTAAAATTAGTAAATAGTATTAACAAGATGTCTGAAGATATGAGGTTGGGCCACCATGCGAGACTGTTTGAGGGGATTTGTGAGGTGGACAGGGGACTGCTGTTTATAGACATCCTTAATGCCTTCGAAAAAATAGGTAGTTCCTGCTACAATATTGCTCAAGGGATAGCCGGTGTTAAATGATAGGTAACTGCTCAAGGTTCAGAGTTCAGAGGTTCACGGCTCATGTTAAGCCTGCCTGCAAT
>JAGYMO010000311.1 GCA_018400255.1 Deltaproteobacteria bacterium | reverse complement strand
AGTGGAATTTGCGTCCAAGTTAATTTGTCTCGTTAGCCTTGTCTTGTTTTTCTTCTCTCTTAGTGCCTATCTATTAATTCCGTGGTTTTTTTGCGCTTATGATCGAAAAGGCAACAAAAAACAGAAACCCCGCCGTGCAAAGCCATGGCAGGATATCTCCTATCGTTGAATAAACGGTCCTTATACCCTTCCTCGGCACATCAGCGTACATGATTGGGTTTGAGGCATTGAAGTAGTTCATGGATGAGAGGACCCTTCCATGGTAGTCGACAGCAACCGACAAACCGTTACTGACAGCACGGACCAGGGAGAACCCATTCTCGACAGCTCGAAGCATCTGGTTATAGGTGTTGGAGGGCGTGATTCCTTTTGGGAAATCAAATGCCGGCGAAAGCACTATATCCGCCTTTTTTCTTCCGGCCTCTCTCACATATGCAGGAAATTCCAAATCCCGGCATATGGTAATGCTGATCCTTCCATATGGGGTGTTAATGGCGGACAGACCACCAGGCCCCTTTTTCATGAAATACGATTCCCCCACGGCCAGATTGTGTTTTAGATAGTTGACCTCAATGTGTCCTTTGTCATCGATAAGCACGCATCGGTTCTCCCCTTTTCCTTTCTGCGGGAGGACCCCATAAGAGATTGCAAGGTAAATTGCATTCTCCCTGGCCAATCGCTGAACTGTTTCCAAAAACTTCATCTGGTTTTCCTCATTGATCAATATGGCGAATTCCTGCCACACGACAATCTTTGCTCCCCCTGCTGCCGCTTGTCTCGTGAGTTGCACAATCATTGGAACTGTTTTCTCGAAGGGTGAGTATAGTCGCTGTTTCAATACTTTTTCGATACTTGCCTCGGCTTGTTGAGGATCTGGAAGAAACGTGATGGCAGCAATCCTTACCGTGTCTCCTCTCGGATAGAAGAAGGGGGAAACACGGAGGCCGCCGTAAATAAATACGATGGTGATGACACAGAAGAATAAGGCAAGGCCCTTTTTTACCCGATTCCACTCAAAACCTCTATCCCACACCCAATTCACCACCGATGCAATCCAGGAAAGCAGAAAGACTAAGCTCCAAACCCCGAACACCGACAATAACTGCATCAATGTAAGATTCCCGTATTGGTTGTATGCATAGAAAATTCCAAGTCCATCGAGGGGACCAAATGAGGAATCAAGGAAATAAAACATGGTGCAGGCTACCGGGAATATAAGTGTTGAGAGAAATCCTTGTATCCTTCTCACCATGAGCCGATCAGCGATATACGGTAAAGACAGGATTATGGCGATGAGTAAACTCCGTATCGTGTTGAACAAGAGGGAAAAAGCGCTGTCTTCAAAAGAGAAGAGACCCCATAGTGAAATCGTCAAAGACATGGTAAAACCAAGGAGCGTCAACAGAATGCCCTTGACCGGCTTTTGCATTCGTATAAAACGAAGAATGAAGATGGGGGCAATGATGATGGCCCAAGGAATAAAGGTGACTGTCCTGGTGAACACAAAAAGAGTGAATCCGGCAAAGAACCACGCTATGGACATGTAATCATCTTTTGACATATTGGAACTCCTTTGTATCCTGTATCCCTCACCCTCATAACAAGGTCATAAGTTCGAGAGGCTAACAAGTTATTCTATAGAACTATATAACTCCATAATTTGAGTAATATAATGAAAGGTTGCAGGTAATTGCACATTTCTGGCCAAAAAAAAAGGGGGGGGG
>JAGYMO010000310.1 GCA_018400255.1 Deltaproteobacteria bacterium | reverse complement strand
TTACTTGCATATCTACGCTTGGAGCAAAATAAAAGGCATTGTCCCCGGTAAAGATGAGGTGAGCTGAATTTCCGCACAGCACATCGCATTGTTCCCTAAACAGTGTAGTCCCTTTGGGGTCTACCTCATTTAAGTTGCTTGTATGGATAAAAATTTGCGACCTGTTGAGATCCTTATTTTTTAATATAGCAAGAAGGCTTGAGGCTGCTTTTGTATCAAAATTGCCGCACAGTTTTAGGTGAAGGTAGTTCTCATTTCGATGTACAAAAATATGAAAATTTGCTTCCATAGTTTACTCCCGAATAATTACGTTGAAAATCTTCTTGCAAAATCTTCTTTTACGGAAAGATATGCCAGTTCATGGGATAATGCCTATCAATCTTCTGGTTGTATTGAGAGGGGCTGCGTGGTGCCTCCCTGTTAAGGGCATTTTCGATCATGGCTTTGAGTGATTTTAAATTTGAGCTTTTTACTAGAAAGCTAAATGCCGCGAGAGACCTCAAGTCTTGCTTGAACGCAGGATAGGCGGTGCAAAGGATTACAGGAATTTTTTTATAAGTATGGGAGATTTTTTGTAGGAGTTCAAGGCCATCATAGTCTTTGAACAGCGCCTCCATGATTACCAGATCTGGTCTTTTCTGGTCTACGAGCTGCATCAGGTCTGATGGATTGCTGCATGTTAGCACATCATAACCTTCATCAAAAAGCTCTTCGGCGTAAAGCATTTGAATTTGCTGGTCTTCATCCATTATGAGTATAGTATTCATGGTCTATCTCCTAAAATTTATGTCATTGCCGATTGAGAATATAGAGAGGGTAGGGGGAGAGCGAGTATTGAATTTTCCTCTATCCTCATATCATTGACCTTCGAGCGCTTCTTTAAAGCCAATGTTTTTATTATCTTCTTTTTAAGTAGCTCCAGATGAATAAAATCTTTGAGTATGTATCCATCTGCTTGATAGGATCGAGGATCGTCTGGGTAGTTGTCATAAGAGGTCACAATTAGCACCGATAGGTAGGGGTGATTGCTCTTGATGTGGTGAAGCAATTCCCACCCCTCGAATCCGTGAAGGGAAATTTCCAGAAGTACAATATCGAGCGACATTGAATTCATGAGGTATTTTTCAGTGGATTCCGTATCATTTATACAGTCTATATGGTAGGTATCTCCAATAAAAATGCGGGAAAGCAATTCGCACAAGTATGGCTGATCGTCTACAATAAGGATATGTGCCGACATATTCACCTCCTTAAGAATTCAGTAATCCTTTAAAGAGATAACTGTTTTTCAAAGTGCTATAGAAATTTTTCTGAACCATCTCTTCCTATTTGATCATCATAGGGCATGAAAAAATATCCCGTGGTTTTGCCTTGGGCATCACTTCTAGAATATATATCGGGTTGAGAATGGATTATTTAAGTACACCTAATCATAAAATTAAGGAAATTATCAATAAGGCAATACCCTTAAAAATGATACCTTGAGCCCATTTATAATTAGTCATTGGTTTGGTTTAGGTGTTATTACTTAACGGATTGAGCAATAATACCTACTAAGACTATTATTCCTATAAGCCTCATATATTTTCCGCAGCGAATATAGTTGATGTAGTAACTCGGGGACTATTATTATGATGCAATGATAGAGGAGATTCTCGATAGATCAGGCTTTATGTTAATTAGAAATTTAGGTTAAAATGAGGTTATAGCCTGGAACCAATAGCCTATATATTCGTATTTACTTAGGCCAATTCTCATATCCCTTTTTAAAAGGTTGCCTTGGAACAATACCTTCACCCGGTTGAGAATAGTTCACCTGATCTTTAGGCCATCAATCGGTTTAAGTGGAATAATTTAGCGCTGATTTAGGGAAAGTACCTGTATTTTCCATTAGGTAGGTTATTTAAAAAATATGCCATTTGTGGCTATATTTTCACTCAAAAAGACACGAAGGGCAGAATAAAGGGATCAATAAATTAGGAGGTCTTTTTCTTGACATATAATCTTATAATTACCTATAATTTTAAATCTTTCAGCCTTAGCTTTTCATAATCTTAATCAATTGCTTGCTAATAGCTCTAAGGATTTCTTTTGAAACTTTCAGGGTTTAACCTCACACATAATGCAGAGAATAACATTTTATCATAAACAAAAATCATGATCCATGCAGCCCTGAAGCGTTCGCGGGAGGGGATCTCGTCAGGTGCCCTTTAAACCATTGGAAAAGGTGAGTTTATGGAACGCAAAAACAATCGAGATAACTACTCAATGCATTATCTTTTCCACCTTTTAAAAAAGGGCTTCTTATTTCTGCCATTCACACGGGGGAAGAAAAGGCAAGAAGAAGATCCAAACAGTCCTATTTATCGTGTTAAAAGACCTATTGCGTTTGGAATTGGTAAGAAACTGCTTCTTTATTTTCTCTTTCTATCTCTTCTTCCTATGGGAATAGGCGGTGTTTTCTCGTTTTTAGTTAGTAGAAGCCAGTTAGAAAAAAAGACTAAGGCTCATCTGAGCGATCTTGCTAGGGATTGCGGCAAAAAGATAACCTACTATATAAATTCCCGATATCAGGATATTAAGTTGTTTTCCTTGGCTGAAATCTTTAAAGGAGGCGACAATAAGGCAAAGCAACAATTTATTGAGGAGGCAGTGCGTATCTATCCCTATTACAATGCGATTTCTGTTCTGAACTCTGAGGGTACAATTGTGGCATGCACGAGAAAAGAATTAATAGGCAAATCGAGGGCTGATAAACCCTGGTTTCAAAAGGCAATTAAAAGTAAATGGGGCGAGGTTATTTCATTAGATGCCTACCGTTCAGAGGCCGCCGGAGGAAAGCTCGTAATCGGATTTAATGCGCCAATAAGGGTGAAAGAAGAAGGCGACAGTATCGGCGTTTTGACGACAAGGGTAAGCATGGACCATATAATAGCAAGGGTTAGGGTATTGGATGAAAGGGCGGTAGGAGATAACCACGCCTATTTGCTTAACAGGAAAGGAGAGATTATCGCCGGCCCAGATAAAAATGAATTTCTTACCCTGCACCGCCTTGCTGAATATCCCGTCATAAGGGAGCTACTCGCTGGAAGGACTGGCATTTCAGAGTATAAGAATGACAGGGGACAGAAGGTTATAAGCGCTCATTTTTCATTAAAAAGGGATGGTGATTTTGATTATTGGGGATGGGGAGTTTTTGTAAGTGAACCTGTTTCTGAGGCTTATAAAGGCGCATATATAATACGCAAAAATACACTTTTTACAGGATTGATTATTGGCTTACTGGCTTCTGTGCTTGCCCTGATCATTTCCAGGAGGTTTGCCAGGCCTATTGTTGAGCTTTCGCAGTCTGCTTTACAGATTGCCGAAGGTGATCTGAGACCTATGAATATTAAATATGAATCAATGGATGAAATAGGTTATCTTGTTAGCTCATTTAATAAAATGACGGCAGACTTGCATGAAACTAGTGTTTCTCGGGATACCTTGGCCAAGGAAGTTGCCCAGCGTAAATTAGCAGAGGAGAGAATAGAACATCTGAACTTAGTGCTTCGCTCAATTCGAAAGGTAAACCAAATCATTACCCATGAGAGGGATAGATACGCCCTGCTTAAAGGGGCTTGTGAAAATTTGATAGATAACCGAGGGTATTACCAGGCCTGGGTTGCCCTCTTTGATGAGTCAAATGAATTTGTGACAGCGGCCGAAGCCGGGTTGGGGGAAAAATTTGCATCCACTATAGATCACCTAGAACGTGGTAATTTGCCTGATTGTGCTCGGAGGGCGTTGTCGCGGTTGCAAGTTATAGTAACTGTAAACCCTCTGTCTACGTGTCCTGATTGTCCACTCTTGGAAACGCATAAAGGGGGAGGGGCTATAACAGCCCCGCTTGAATGCGGCGATAAGGTATATGGAGTGCTGACAGCTTCTACTCCAAGGAACTTTGCTTTGGATGAAGAAGAGCAAGGCCTGTTCAAGGAGGTAGCAACCGATATCGCCCTTGCCCTTCTAGGGTTAGAATTGGAGGAAAAGCGCAAACAAGCAGAGGGTGAGATCAAAAAGAGTGAAGAAAAATTTAAGGGTATATTACATGGCTTGCCTATTCCAACGTTTGTTATCGACAAAGATCATAAAGTTGTTTACTGGAATAGGGCATTAGAGGAGTACAGTGGAATTAAAAACAAAGATATAGCTGGTAAAAACGAGCAGTGGAAAGCGTTTTATTCTAACGCAAGGCCGTGCATGGTTGATCTGCTGGTTGATGGAAAAATCGATGAGATTAATCGATGGTACCCAATTAATTATAAAGTATCTGACCTCATAGAGGGAGCCCATGAGGCTGTAGATTATTTAGATTTACTAGGGCGTGGTGAAAAGTGGCTCTTTTTTACGGCAGCTCCACTTAAAGATTTGGAGGGGAACATAATCGGCGCTGTAGAAACCCTTCAAGACATAACTCATACGAAAAAGGCTGAGGAGCAGATAAGGGTCCTGACAGGACAGGTGATAGAGATCGAAGAAAAGGAAAGGGAGTCTTTATCGCGGGAGATTCATGATAATATTGGACAGCTACTATTTGCGCTGAAGATGGGACTTTCCAGGGTTAATAAAAAGACACCTAAGGACCTACCTGTTGTAAAGGATCAATTAACAGAGCTTTCAGGCCTTTTAGCTAAAGTAATATCTGAAATCAGGGAGTTTTCCCATGCACTCCACCCCCCTCAGATTGAGGACCTGGGGCTTATCGCCTCATTGGAAGGGCTTTGTGAGGATTTCAAATCCTATTCAGAGATTAATGTTTGCTATGATTTTGATGAAATCCAAAAGCCCTTGCCATCTATCGCGAACATCACCATATATAGGCTTTTCCAGGAAGGGCTGAATAATATCCTTAAACACAGCCGTGCAAACGAGGTAAGGCTTGAACTTACGTCATCTGAGAACAGCATAAAGTTTGTTATCGAGGATAATGGTGTCGGGTTCGAGGTAGATAAATTTTTTGGTTCCTCGATTAATACAAAGACCCTCGGCCTTATTTCCATGCGAGAGCGATTAGCGCTGATTGGAGGGGAACTAAGGATTTCTTCCGGGCCTGGTAAAGGAACTACAATTGTTGGAATACTGCAGAGAGATTAACATGAAGCACCTGCTGCCCATAAATCATATGCTTAGTTGGCCTTAATTCATTAAATAATTGATCTGTTCAGCCACTGAGACACGAAGACACGAAGAAAACACTATTATCACTATAACACTACATATTTGGCCAGGTTTTCTCACTACTATTTATACGCCGCATATCAAGCAGGCCCATCAATGCAGTAATTTCATACTCTTTGAGGCCTGGTGCCTTTGTGGCAATATACATGAATAGTTACTAAATAATTATTTGAGTTTATACATTGTTTCCTATTCCGCAATTCGTTTTGCTGGAAATGGAAAATTTTGGCTAAAGCGATCAAGAAACTGCCTCTATATCCATTTTGTTTTGAAGGTAGGATAACGAGCAAAAACATTCTATACTATGCCTTCCCGAGGCAATTTTTAAATTTTCACACCTCGGGAAAGCCTTGGTTATATTAATACCTTTGTCAGAACCCATGACTAAACCCCTCTTGCAATTAGATACCTTTTATCTGTGCAAAAATACTATTGAGCTGCTAAACAAGACCTCAAATATCATAGCCAATCGCCCCTGGATAGAACTGCCATAGCCCCTAATTTCTAGAATCCTAATAAGCTGAAAGAAGCATATATTGGGTATTTCCACCTATTTTAGAACAAAACAGGTTCAAAGAAAAACTATGCCCAAATATAAATGGGTGTAGTTTGTTCATTAATGAGTAAGGTGCCTTATTGCAATAATGTATTTACAATAATAGGTTTAGAATCAAGGCATAAGCGAGAAACAATGAGGGGTCGAATTAACGAGATCTCAAATTAAGCTAAAAGTTTCTGCCTTAAGGGCCAGAGAAGGCAATCGAATGAAGGTTAATCTTTACAGGATTCACAAGGTATTTAATTGAAAAAATGGTCTACAGCCTTTCAGCTATTGGCGGTGGGGTTTTATGTTCCAATAAGTCTTCTGATACCAACTGCAGCAGGGTTTTGGTTTGACACTAAGCTGGAGCATGATTTTCCTTCCTGCGCGCTCGTTGGCCTTGCTATAGGAACTATAATAATGGCATACGGTGTTTACCAAATGGTACGTCCCTTTTTGAATGAGGCCAAGAAGATTGAACATTATGATGCAGAAAAAAAGATACGTGCAGGTAAACCACCTATAAGTTCAAAGAATAAAAGCAATAAAGAGGAACAATTATGACCGAAAAAAAACGCATGTTAGGGTTTTCTTTAAAGATAACACTGATTGTTGTTACTTTTTTAGTCATGATCAGTATCAGCTTTATCGGTAGCGAGGTAGGCAGTGGAATAGTTGGATTGAAACCCATAAGCTTCCTTAATGTTGAGTCTCCAAAGTATCACCCTGCCCCTGAGAGACCATTTCATAACGTCCCTGTAACCAATACTATGATTACTGCGTGGATAAGTATTTTAGTGTTAGTTGGTATTTTTTTCATTGGAACGCGCAAGATGAAACTTGTGCCTTCCGGATTACAAAACTTTTTAGAACTCATTGTCGAAGCAGCAGCACATTTTATTGAGGACCCGGCGGGCGAGAAACATGGAAGGTGGTTTTTTTCTGTTTGTACAACCATATTTCTCTTTGTTGTGACCAATGCTTGGGTAAGTCTTATACCGGGCTTTGAAACTATTCTTGTAAATGGAGAGCCTTTATTACGTAATGCGAATACTGATCTTAATATCCCTGCAGCACTTGCAGTGGTGTCTTTTTGCTTTGTTGAATACTGGGGATTCAAGGCCAAGGGAGTTTCGTATCTTGCAACTTTCTTTCATTTCGGTCCTCTTTGGCAGGCAATTAAATTGATATTTACCGGCAATATAAAGGCGGGCATAGGTGGTTTATTGAATGGATTGGTGGCTGTCCTCGCAGGCCTATTAGAGATAGTCAGCCACTTGATCCGTATGATGAGCTTTACATTCCGTCTATTTGGTAACATGACGGCAGGGATGATTTTAGTAATGATTATGCTTTTTCTTGTCCCCTGGGTAATTCCCGCCATATTTTATGGTATGGAGGCATTTTTTGGCTTTGTGCAAGCAATGATATTTAGTGGATTGACCCTGGGATTTGCCTGCGCTGCTGTCATGGAAGATGAATGAGAGAGGTTTTACAAGAGAGATATTACAAATATAACTATGTCCTTAGGACAAAATGGAGGTTAAAGTAATGGATATATGGATAACTGTTGCCAAATTGATAGGGGCTGGGCTTGCTATAGGCCTTGGGGCTATTGGTCCTGGAGTTGGAATTGGTATTCTTGGGATGGGAGCTATGAACGCATTGGGTAGAAATC
>JAGYMO010000309.1 GCA_018400255.1 Deltaproteobacteria bacterium | reverse complement strand
CGCTCTGCGGGACTATTTTCTAATTTCAGCGTTCTGTGAACGCTTACGAATTGTTTTATTGTAGATTTGGCCCTGGCCGATAAAAAATGAGTTGACAATCTTTAGCAACGGATATAGATAAGGATTTAAATTTATGCGTTGAACGACAAAGGAGAGGTATTTGAATAGATGAGACATTATGAACTGGTTTATATTATAAACCCCAATCTTGAGGCCGAATCACTAAAGGAAGTTGTTGATAAGTTTTCAGACATAGTGAGTAAGTCAAAAGGAACTGTTGTAGAGGTTAATGAATGGGGCAAGAGAAAATTGGCCTATGAGGTTAAAAAGTTTGACAAAGGCTACTATGTTTTATTAAACTTTTGTGGACATCCAACTGTAGTAAAGGAGTTGGAGAGAAATCTTAAGCTAGATGACAGAGTCTTAAAATATTTAAATATCAAATTAGACGAAGATTCTGATCCAGAGGAACTGATAAGCAAGATAAAGGAAAAAAATGTTGGCAAAGAGGGCGAGGGGACAGAGGATTCGACAGAGGATGAAGATATATCTTTAGAGGATAATAGGGATTCAGAGGAAGAATAATGGGATTTAATGACAGTTATGATAAGAGAGTTTTTGTTAAACACAAGGTTTGTAGATTTTGTGCTGACCCAAACCTTAAAATAGATTATAAAGAGCCTAAGACGTTAGGTGCTTTTATTACTGAGAGAGGGAAAATTGTCCCGAGAAGAATTTCAGGTAACTGCGCCAAACATCAGAGAATACTTGGCCTGGCTATTAAAAGAGCAAGAAACATTGCCCTCTTGCCTTACACTACTGCTAAGGTAAACACGAGGGAATATAGAGAGTACTAGCTAATAAACTGTTAATCAAAATAACATATAATTTAAGAATTTGTCTGTTAGAGAGGTCTAGACTTTCAAAAAATTTTTCAGTAGCCCTATCCACCTTTATGTTTTTTAGTGCCCTACGCAATTCTTAAAGCACCTTTCTTCGAGATCTGCTCTAAAGACACCCATTTTTTCATATTTTTCAACCTATTGTAGATTTGGGTATTTTTTATAGGGCTTAAACAAATGATATAAAAATCAAAAGAGGGCGATTTTTAGTTACACATTTAAAAACTTGGACGGGAGAGTAAATATGAAGGTTATTTTAATGCAAGATGTTGAGCCTCTTGGCCTGGAAGGAGATATTGTTGAGGTAGCCAGAGGGTACGCCAGAAATTATCTTGTCCCCAAGGGAATTTCCGTTGAAGCGACTAATGGAAATTTAACGATGCTGGAGGCAAGAAAAAAGAAGATTATGGCTAAACGAATGAAAGATAAGGAGGAGGCGGAAAGAATAAAGGAGAAGATCTCGCAGGTAGTATTGACTATTAAGGGCAAGGCCGGGGAAGAAGGAAAGCTTTATGGCTCGGTAACAAGCAGAGATATTGCGCAGGAGCTTGAAAATAAGGATATCATTGTCGATAGAAAGAAAGTTATCATTGATGAGCCTATAAGGACCCTTGGTGAATATGAGGTAGGCATTAAACTTTACCCCGAGGTGTTGGCACAGATAAAGGTAATTGTGGAAAAATTGGAGGAAGAAAAGGCGTCGGAGTAAACATTATTTATGGCAAGTAAGAAGGAACATATATCACAATCAGCATATAAGTTACCGCCTCATAACCTCGAAGCCGAACAGGTTATACTGGGGGGGATATTAATAAATAATGACGCATTAAACCAGATTGTGGATTTGCTTGCTAGCGAAGATTTTTACAGGAAGGCGAACTCTATTATATTTGAAGGAATGTTAACCTTATATAACAGGGATGAGCCCGTTGATATCATAACCCTCTCTCATGCATTAGAGGAGAGCGGAAAACTGGATAAAATAGGTGGCAGCGATTATTTAGCATCCTTGGCAGATGCCACGTCCACCTCCGCTGGAATTGCCTATCATGCTGAAATAGTGAGAGGTTTATCAACAAAAAGAAAGCTCATTGAGCAGTGCTCACGCATCTCTGACAATTGTTTTCAGCCCACCATGGAAACCCCGGAGATTTTAGACCTGGCAGAACAATCCATGTATGAAATAGCAGAGAGGAATACTGGACAGAACTTTTCCCCTTTAAAAGATGTGGTAAAAGAGAGTTTTGGAAAGGTGGAATCCATGGCTCATGGGGGTGGCAATATTACTGGTATCTCAACCGGATTTGCTGATTTTGACAATCTTACCTCTGGTCTGCAGCCGTCTGATCTTATAATTATTGCCGGTCGACCAAGCATGGGTAAGACAGCCCTTGCATTGAATATTGTTTATAATGCCGCCCTCAATCAGAATGTAGGGACGGCTCTTTTTTCCCTGGAAATGTCGAGTATGCAGCTTGGAATACGGCTCTTGGGACTTGATGGAATGATTGATGCTTCAAGACTAAGAAAAGGAGCATTACAGGATGATGAGTGGACTCGTTTAATCGAATCTACTGACAGGCTCTCAAAATTGCCTATCTTTATAGATGATTCATCAGGACTATCAGTATTAGAGATGAAGGCCAAGGCTAGGAGGTTGAAAAAACAGCACGGCATATCTTTAGTGGTTATTGATTATCTTCAGCTAATGCAGAGCAAAAGATTTGTTGAATCACGGCAGCAGGAAATTTCAGATATATCTAGATCCTTGAAGGCCCTTGCAAAGGATTTGGATGTACCTGTTGTAGCCCTTTCTCAGTTAAACAGACAAGTCGAGGGGAGAACCATTAAAAAACCTATGTTAGCGGATCTGAGGGAATCTGGCGCTATAGAGCAGGACGCTGATCTGATAGTGTTTATTTACAGGGATGAACATTATAATCCCACAGAGGAAAATAAGGACAAAGCAGAAATTATTATTGGAAAACACAGGAATGGTCCTATTGGTGTAGTAGATTTATTGTTTAGAAAACAATACACGAAGTTTCAAAATTATTACAAGGAAGAACCAGAATTATTAGACATGGCTGTTTAGGTTTGTGTTCTTTTATGTTGTATCGTAACTATGCTATTCATTGTATGAATCAAAGAGAGTTAATGCGGTATTATAATTCTCTCCCTCATGGTTATTTAAGCCATCCCTTTCAAATCTACAAAAAACATTTTGAGGCAAGGCCATAGAAAAGGTATTTGGAAAAACAGGCGGCCTTAAGGCTAACCATTTAAAAAAACTCCAGGATATTTATAGACGAAGAATTAGAGAGGGTGAAGTCATTTCCCGTGAAATGGCTCGCCGACTAGGGGAAATTTCAATTGATATAAATAAACAGGTAGCCCTTCTCATAGACAGGAAGGGAGATGTTGAATATGTTATTGTAGGCAGTGATAAAGACATTTTCATACCAGATTTGGCCAGGTTCAGATCTGGTTCAGGAAGACTCAAGGGCTTAAGGTGCGTGCATACTCATCTCCATGGGGAACCATTAAGCCAGGAGGATCTAACAGATTTAGCACTGCTAAAGCTTGATTTGATGTTGAGTATTAGCATCGATGCCAAAGGTATTCCAAGAGATTTGCATTATGCCTATATACTTCCTCAAAACAGATTAGGGTATTCCTGGGCATTAGAAGATCTGACTGATATTGGAAAACTTGACATAGATTTTACGAAATTTATAAAGGAGCTTGAAATAGAATTTACGAGAAGTGGTGAGGGCTTTGGAATAGGTAAACAAGAAAAGGCTGTGCTCGTAAATATTACGACATCCACAAAGGAAGACGCAGAAAAATCAGTTCATGAATTAACAGAATTAGCCTTGGCGTGTGATCTTAAAGTGGTGGATTGTATTATTCAAAGAAAAATAAAGATCGATCCTCGTTTCCTTTTAGGTAAGGGGAAAATAAGTGAGCTTGTTGTAAGGACACTTCAAACAGGTGCTGATCTCCTGATTTTTGACGGTGAGTTAACACCGGCTCAAGTAAGGTCACTTACAGATTATACGGAGATGAAGATAATTGACAGAAGCCAGTTGATACTGGATATATTTGCTAGAAGGGCTGTTACTAAGGAAAGTAAAATCCAGGTGGAGCTTGCCCAATTAAGATATCTTCTTCCACGATTGATTAGAAAAAATACTGCCATGTCAAGACTTACAGGTGGTATCGGGGGGAGAGGGCCTGGGGAGACAAAATTAGAGATCAACAGAAGAAGGGTAAGGGATAGAATCGCATTGTTAAATAGAGAGCTCCAAATCATTAGAGGGCATAGAAATGAGAGAAGAAAGACGAGAAAAAATAGGGAAATACCTATAATATCAATTGTTGGTTATACAAACGCCGGCAAATCGACTCTTTTAAATAATCTTACGGGTAATCATCTTACAGCCGGGGACAGGCCTTTTGTAACGCTTGATACTACAAGTCGCCGTCTTCAGCTAAAAAACAAAGAGGCTATAATAACCGATACCGTAGGGTTTATAATGGATTTGCCTGAGAACATTCTTGACTCCTTTGCCACTACACTTGAGGAGTTAAATGAGGCACATGTTCTCATTCATGTAGCTGACATAAGCAATCCGGGCCTGGAAGATCAAATAGAATCGGTAAATAAAATCCTTAACAGCCTTAATTTGACAGAAATAAAGACAATTGTAGCATTAAATAAAAGTGATAAAATTAGCAGTGAACAGGCCCAGAATATAGCTACAAAACTAAATGGTATTCCTATTTCAGCTATACATCCCTCATCTCTTTTCGAATTAAAAAGGCGTATAGAGGATCTTATATCTTAGAATTCTGCCAGCTATTGGATTTTATTTTTATTTGATTTTTAGTGACTATAAGGCTCTTGCAGGACGGGATAGAGTTTATCAATTTTATACCTGAATTAGGATCCAGTAAAAAAACCGCTGTTGATAACGCATCAGCCTCCATAGTCGTTGGTGCCTGTATAGATACACTTGCGTTTATTAAGGGCGATAATCCTGTTTTAGGATTTATAATGTGATGAAGCACCTTCTTCTTATCAAAAAACACCTCATAATTTCCAGATGTCGCAATAGAGCCATTCTTAATTGATACCACAGATGGGTAATTTTTACCCTTTAGTGGGTCTTCTATAGCTATTTTCCAGGGTTTGCTATCTTCTTTACCGCCTATTGCGCTTATGTCTCCCCCGGCATTTATAAGGGCATGTTTAATTCCCGCATCCGATATCTTTTTAGTTGCCCTGTCTACAATATAACCTTTTGCAATCCCGTCTAATGTAATTTGCACGCCGTCCTTTTTAAACGCTACATGTTTCCCGCTTGTATGAATGAATGTAGAATCTACGAGTCTCAGAAGGTCTTTTATCTTTTTTTCTTCGCTATCTGATAAATTGTGGTCTTTTTTAGAGGATTGGGTGATGAAATCTAATATTGGTTTTATTGTAATGTCAAAGGATCCATTGCTCAGTGAATGATAGTGTTTTGATTTATTAAGTAAATATGAAAGCTCAGGAGGGGATTCATTTAAAAAACCCTCGCTATTTAACTGATAGAGAGGAGTGGTAGTATCAAATCTGCTCATTATTTTAACTAATCTTTCTATTTCATTAAATGCCGCAGAAATAGCCTCTTCCCCCCGATCTTTTGACCCATCAAGAACCGTTATGGAAACCATTGTCCCCATACGTGGCAGTGATCTTGAAACCTTGTATAAATTTTTATCAAATTTTACTGCCTCAGCTAATGGTACCAATAATGATGATGTAGCAACACCGGCCCCAAGCATACCTGTAATCTTTAGAAATTCCCTTCTGTTTATGTTACTGTTTCTTATGAATTCATGGGATTTGCTTAACATATTTTTCTTCCTCCAGAACAATTTTTTACCCTCTATAACATTTGCGATTTTTAAATACAAGATTTTTTTCTAAGGCATTTCTTTTTATTTTATATTTTTGATTAGGCCTGTTAGCCATTTAATTAGTTGATATATATATAAATATTATGCGCATCTCTAATCTATGTAAAAAGGTGAGGCTATTTTTTCTTTACGGCACGCTTAGTAGCAATTTCGTATAGCTAGTTAATTTTATGCAAGGAATTGTCAATTAATGTCTCTATAGGCAGCGTATAATCTTTGCCCGACAGTTATATATCCGCCTATAACGAGAATCCATAAGCCGGCGATAAGATATTGGTTAAAAAACAGCATGAGGAAAATAATGAGTATTCTTTCGGGTCGTTGCAGGAGGCCTATGGGGCCAAATTCAATAAATATTTCCGCCTTTGCCTTAATGTAACTTGTTATAAGTGAGGCGATAAGGGCGAGGAGACCTAATATTAGAATGGTTTTATTGCTAACATTAAACCCATAAAGTATTATAGAGAACATTATGGCGCTGTCAGAAAATCTGTCCATTACAGAATCTATAAAAGCGCCAATAGGCTTTTCAGTATTATTTCTTCTGGCTAGGGAACCATCAAGGGCATCAAAAAGTGAGAAGATCAAAAACAGCCAGGAGCCTATTTTCATTTGTTCAAAAGCTATGAATAGAGCAGCAACGATTGTTCCAAAGAATGCAATGAAAGTTAGATATGTGGCTGTAACGTTATGTTTTATCAATAAGGCTACAAAGGGGCCTGTTATTTTTTCAAATGGCTTTTTAAGGTGATGTATCATTTCTATTTTCCTATTTTGTTATCTATAGTAGGCTTAAATCATGCTTCAGGTCAAGGTAATGCTTATATGTGCTGTAAAAATTGTTTCCGCAGGCCTATAATATCCGCTCCTTCAACAAGCATTTCTAAATAAAGGCTTTTGTCTATTTATAGAAACGTATCTTTGGGTTTGCAGAATTCGTATGCATTAAAGACTTTAATTATTAGTGTTAGCTAAATTATTAATTGACATTATCAATGAAAATGATTAAAAACAAAAATTTAACTATTTAAAGAAAGGGCAGGGGAATCCGTATAAAGAAACTCCGGTTTTTTATATAGGCACATTCAATTATGGCTGATAAATTAACAAAAGCTTCTATAAGGATAAACACCGAATTATGTAAAGGTTGTTATCTGTGCAAGGCAACATGTCCGGAAAATTTAATTTTTGTCTCTGGCAAATTAAACAGCAAGGGTTATTATCCCGCAAACTATAGCGAGGAGGAGCTGGATATTGAGAAACATGCATGCAAAGGTTGCGCCTTATGTGCTATAGTCTGTCCCGATTTAGCTATCGAGGTTTATCGTGGGTGAAAAAAAGTTACTGAGAGGGAGTCACATCATCGCTGAGGCTGCAGTCAGGGCAGGCTGTAGGTTTTATTTTGGCTACCCTATAACACCGCAGAATGAATTGACAGAGTATATGTCTGGAGCACTGGCCTCTGTGCCAGGTGGTGTTTTTATTCAGTCTGAGAGTGAGTTAGCCGCTATAAATATGGTTATTGGTGTTTCAATGACCGGTAAAAGGGTGATGACATCTTCATCAAGCCCTGGAATAAGCCTGAAACAAGAGGGGATTTCTTATTTAGCAGGTCAAGAATTACCTGCGGTTATTGTTAATACAATGAGGGGAGGACCTGGGCTGGGTAATATTGCCCCTTCCCAGGGAGATTATTTCCAGGCAACCAGAGGCGGAGGCCATGGAGATTACAGAACAATTGTTTTAGCCCCTGGCTCGGGTCAGGAATTGGCGGATTTTACACGATTGGCATTTGATTACGCTGACAAATATCGAATACCAGTGATGATTTTAGGTGATGGTATGATGGGTCAGATGATGGAGCCTGTTGAATTTCCAGATCCAATAGATTTAGATTCTCTACCTCATAAATCATGGGTTTTAGACGGGGCAAAGGGGAGAGAAAGCAGAATAATTAAATCCCTTATTCTTGATACGGCTGCAATGGAGGAGCATAACTGGAAGCTGTACAGAAAACATGAGATAATTGAAAGAGAGATAACCCACGTTGAAACATTTATGATAGAGGATGCCTATATGGCAATAGTTGCGTATGGGACGGCAAGCAGGATAGCAAAAGGGGCGGTAAAAAAGGTAAGGGAGATGGGTCTTAAAGTAGGTCTTATAATGCCTAAGACACTCTGGCCATTCCCTAAAAAGTTTTTTTTGGAAGCCGGCAGCTTTATAACCGATTTTCTTGTTTTTGAGATGAGTACAGGCCAGATGGTAGAGGACGTTGAGCTGGCATTGAGGGGCAGAAGAAGGGTGCATTTTTATGGAAGGCCTGGAGGCGTAGTGCCTACGCCTGAAGAAATCGCAAAGGCTGTTACTACAATATATTATAGAGAACAAATTGATAGAAGGGATTAAATGAAAAAGGTTTTTGGCAGGCCAAAGAGCATGAAAGCGGCAGAGTTTCATTATTGCCCTGGTTGTGGTCATAGTATTATACACAGGTTAATTGCCGAGGTTATTGATGAATTGGGGATACAGGAAAAGATTATTGGTGTTCCTCCAGCCGGTTGCGCTGTGCTTGCCTATAATTATTTTGATGTAGACATGGGAGAGGCGCCTCATGGCAGAGGTGCTGCCGTCGCTACAGGGATAAAAAGGTCATTGCCGGATAGAATTGTTTTCAGCTATCAGGGAGACGGCGATATTGCAGCTATAGGGACAGCTGAGACCATACATGCAGCAAACAGGGGAGAACTTATTACTACCATTTTTGTCAATAATGGTGTTTATGGGATGACTGGCGGACAAATGGCGCCAACAACGTTAGTAGGTCAGGATTCAACAACAACGCCCGGAGGTAGAAGATTAGAGAGGGACGGCTTTCCCATTGATTTGAGTGAAATGTTGGCCATTGCCCATGGCAGTGTTTATATCGAAAGAACATCTGTACACTCTCCCAAGCATATCATACACACTAAAAAGGCTATTAAAAAGGCATTTAAGACGCAAATCGAAGGGTTGGGGTTTTCCCTTGTTGAGATTCTGTCACCATGCCCTACGAATTGGAAAATGTCGCCAATTAAGGCAAATGAATTTATCAATTCTACAATTATAAAAAATTTTCCTTTGAAGGTTATTAAAGACGAAGTTGGGAAATTATAGCGTGATATTATGCTTATAAAAACTATTTTTTCAGGTTTCGGCGGACAAGGGGTATTAATGATAGGTTATGTAATGGCAGTATCCGCTATGCGGGAAGGGATGAATGTAACCTATTTGCCTGCATATGGTGCGGAGGTGAGAGGCGGGACAGCTAATTGCACTGTTTCTATTTCAGATGAAGAGATAGCCTCGCCCGTTGCATCATCCCCTGATTACGTTGTCGCATTTAATAAGCCATCATTAGTAAAATATGAGGGGCATATTAAACCCGGGGGTACCTTATTAGTTAACTCAGACCTTGTTGATTTAGAACCAGTTAGGGATGATATTGAAATTTTTAGGATACCTGCAATAACAATGGCCAAAGAACTTGGAAATGAAAAATCTATGAATATGATTATGTTGGGGGCATATAGTGCTAAAATAAAAATTATCAGTATTGACTCCTTAATGAATGGCTTAGTTGAGGTTGTAAAGGCAAAGAATGCAAGCCGTATGGAGATCAACAGAAAGGGGCTGGAAATCGGAGAGCAATACGTCTTGAAAGGAGCGTAGGAATGCCTTTAAAAGAGATTGATTTAAATTTAGAAAATAGACCTGGACAACTGTCAGTGGTTAGCGATCTTTTAGGCTCTAATGGAATTAACATAATCGCCTTTTATGCCAGTACAAAAGGGGAAGAGGTAAGCTTTAGGCTTATTGTTGATAGCCCGGACAAGGCCATACTTGTGCTTAAGGCAAGGGGATACAAGATGAATGTTGGACATGTTATAGCCTGTGAAGTGCCTAATCACCCGGGAGGACTTAATTCTATATTAAAGCCCTTGAAAAGGGAAGGGATTAATATTGACTACATATATCCGTGTCTCTCAAACTTAGAGTCAGGGCGGTCTGCTATACTCATTGTAGGTGTATCGCAGAAGGATAAGGAAAGAACTGTTTCCCTTTTTAAGGAGAATTGGATTAGGGTTTTGGAGGAAGAACTTTATAGGCTATAGATTCGTTGCCTGGATCGGAATGGACGGTAACTTCTGAATTACGATCAAAAGTGAGATAGCTATGGATAATGAAATGTTTTCAATGGTTCTTGATACCCTCAAGAAGATAGAAAAAGAAAAAATTCAGTTAGAGAGCAAATTAGAGATGGATTTGAAGGGCGATTTTCCGGAAGATCTCATCCGCTTTATGCTTGGACCTGATATCGGGCTCCATTTGATTTTTATTCCGGAGCAATATGGAGGCTTAGGGGCAAGCGCCTCGCAGGTTGCTGTGCTTTCAGAAAAGATGGCAAAGATAGATATGGGTGTCGCCACCTCATTTCTCGCAATTTGCCTGGGAATGGACCCTATAAGAGTTTATGGAACGGAGGAGCAGAAAGAAAGGTATATTAGGAGAATAGCGGAAGAGGGACTTATAGTTGGCTACGGTGTAACTGAGCCGGAGGCGGGCTCAAATGTACAGGCCCTAAAGACCAGGGCGGAGAGAGTCCTTGATGGAGAGGGAAAGATCAAGGGGTATACATTAAATGGGCAGAAACAATTTATAACAAACGGGGGAGTGGCAGATCTTTATACCATATTGGCGGCCACGCCGGAGGGCCCTTCCTTTTTTATAGCCGAACGGGGAATAGACGGACTTGTCTATGGACAGCATGAAGACAAACACGGCATCAGGGCCTCCAACACAGCCCCATTGACCCTGGAGGATGTCTTTATTCCAGCAGAAGGGCTTGTAGGAGGCGTTGAGGGAACTGGCTTAAAACAGGCCAACAAGGTATTTGGTTACACAAGACTTATGGTGGCCACTTTTGGACTTGCAGCGGCTTCGTCGGCATTGGAAAAGGTAATATCCTATGCCAAAGAGCGGGTACAATTTGGAACCACGCTTTCAGAAAAACAGGGATATACTCACAAACTCCTAGTTTCCAATGCCGTTAGATTAGAAGGGGCCAGGGCTTATGTTGAGGAAGTAGCAAAACGCATTGATGCAGGCGAAGAGGATTTACATGTTGAAGGATCTATTGCCAAATATTTTTCTACGGAAGTCGGTGATGCGATGGCCAATGATGCCATCCAAGCCCTTGGAGGATATGGCTATATAAGGGAATACGAGGTAGAAAAGATAAAGAGGGATGTGAAGATAACAACAATATTTGAGGGGACAAGTGAAATTCAACAGAGCATAATTTCAGTCTTTAGACTACGGACAACTTTGCACACAAAGGGTGGATATTATGGTGATATGGCAGATGCGCTTTCAAAGTTAGGGAAGGAAAGCGGAGGCCCTGTTGCTGCAGAGGCGTTAAGAATTCTGAATGAACTCCTTTTGGTTTCACGTACCATTAAGATTATGAAATCCCAATACCTTATGTTCCTCTTGGCAGACATGATGACATGGGCAGAGGTATCTAATGCATTATGTCAAAAGGCTGTTTCGAAAGACAGAAAAAAGACATTCTCAGATGATTTCATGCTTGCCGCCTCAAGACTTTTTGCAAAAGAGGCCCTGGAAACAATTTATATAAACGCATTAAAGATTCTGCAGGGGGGCAGAGGCGAAAAACCTGCGCTATTGGAAAAATTAAATTCCATGTCTCCCGGAAGCTTTTTCGAAGACTCATTGAAAGATATGGATTTGGTAGCTGAGGAATTGGTGTCTTGACCAGGGGCCATCAGGGGCCAGAGTTTCAGGTTTCCAGTTTCTAATTTCCAGTTTCAAGTTCAGTTATAATTGCATTGGCCTCAGGGTAAATCTCTTTTCTCTGGCGCAAAAGTACTCCATCATTTCCATGGGGTGCAGATAACAGTAAGTATCCTGCTATGCCCTCCCTTGAGGGCAGTTCGTGTTGTGCCCATCGGGGGAGTCCGATGGGCACAACAAATAAAAACTCTGTGAACTCTGCATGCCCCGTGAAATTGCGGAGCAAAGGTTATAGATATAACCTATTTCACTGGGGTGCCTCTGTGGTGAATAATCGTTTCTCTGGCGTCATGCGCAAGAAAAAGCCTATGCCACTGCAGTGCCATAGATAGAAAACAAGCAGTGAGCTTTGTAAACGGCCTGGGTTTTGAGG
>JAGYMO010000308.1 GCA_018400255.1 Deltaproteobacteria bacterium | reverse complement strand
CCTCATAACATACAACGGCCTGACCAGGTGTTATGGCCCATTGAGGATAATCAAATTTAAAATGAACAAGGTCCTTCTCAAGGATGGTAAGTGTACCTAAGGCCGGGTTATGCCTATATCTTATTCGTGCCTTTACCCTGTATTTCTTTTCATCCAACGGCTCTTTAATCCATAAGAAATCCTTTGCTATGAGTTCTCTTGCAAATAGGTCTTTCTTTTTTGCCACAACAACTTCATTGGTCTCAGGTTTAATTTGATATACATAAAGAGGGTATGGCAAAGATATCCCAAGGCCATGCCTTTGTCCTATTGTATAGGCATACGTGCCTGGGTGAACCCCCAGCATATTTCCTTCAAGGTCTATTATATTTCCATGTGAGAATATTCGGCTTTCTTTGCGATTCTTAAAGTAAGACCTGTAATCATTACCTGGAATAAAGCATACCTCTTGGCTTTCCTTATGGACATGCTCGGTCAATCCCCTTTCCTTAGCATAGTTATATATTTCTGCCTTTTTCATATAACCCAACGGGAATAAAGATCTAAATAAATGGGCTTTTTTTACCCTATGCAAAAAATATGTTTGATCCTTTTGATCATCTTTAGCCCTTATTAATTCAACATATCTTTCATCTTCACCCTTTATTAATCTTGCATAGTGACCTGTGGCCAGATAATCAATGCCTGATTGGTCCATCCACCCAATTATTTCTTCAAATTTTATCTTATAATTACAAACAACACAGGGGTTAGGCGTAAGCCCTCGGTTATAAGAGTTATAAAAATAATCAATGACATTTTTTTTGAAAGAATCCCTGACATCTAAAAAATGCAGGTCGATATTCAATTGTTCTGCAAGTGATTGTACCCTGCTCATTTTTTGTTCTCTATTATCTACGGGTAAGATAAGATGAATCCCTATGGGATTCCATCCCTGTTCCCGGAGGATAATTGCGGCACATGAGCTGTCAATACCTCCACTAAGGGCTACCGCAATGGTTTTTTTATTTTTAATCATCTCTTATTTTTTAATTACAGATGTTTATAAAGACAGAGTGTTAGCCCACACAAGCCTTTCAAGCAATTCACACTCATAAATCCTTGAATAAATCCTCTGAAAAGATAGCGGATTAATGCTGGATAATTAAGAAATGTATTCAAAAAATAATCTATTTTTTGATAAAAGCGTATGAATAAAAAGATTTGCAGGATGAAAAGGAATAATTTTTTATTAATGTGGCAGGGTATAAAATTATTCTAATATGCCTCTTTCGAAATTTACCTCCATGGCATTTGCCGGGCAGGCTAGCACACATAGTTCGCAGGCGCTACATTTATTCTCATTAAACGCTACAGTCATTTGAGGTCTCTCAATATATAAAGCCCCGGTAAGACATACAGCCGTACAGGCTCCGCAGTGAAAACATTTATCATCATTTTTCCTTATGTCATGGCTTACGCTTTCCACCTTGACACCAATGTTTTTTAGATACTTAATCCCAAGATTATAGTTCTTTTTTGTTCCGGTTAATTCTAAGACCATCATTCCCTCTTTTCTGGGGTATATTGTAGCCTTTAATATATTGAACGAAAGGTCAAATCTTTTAACCAAATTGACTGCTATAGCCTTATCTACAATATTTGGAGGAAACCTTAAAAGAAGTATCTTTGAATACATCGCACTATTCCTATTTATATTTTTTCATTACCCTGGCAAAACCAGGCAGAGACCTCTCTATGGTATCATCTTCAACACAATAGGCAATCCTGAAATAGCCGGGCGCGCAAAAGCCAGAGCCTGGAACTGCAAGGATATTTTCCTCTTGAAGGTCTTTAATAAATTCAACATCATCCGGTATGGGTGTCTCTGGAAAAAGATAAAAGGTGCCTGCAGGAGGGGTGAAATTATAGCCTGCGTCCTTTAGGCCCTTGCTAAGGGTATCTCTTTTACGCTGATAAGCGCCTATGTCAACGCTGATATTCAAAAGAGATGGTATCAGCCTTTGCATCAATGCAGGCGCATTCACAAAGCCAAGAATTCTATTGCACAAAATTAGACCATCTATCATCTTTTTTTTGTCTTCAATGGTAGGATTAACTGCAATATAGCCTATCCTTTCCCCAGGAAGAGACAAGTCTTTCGAAAATGAGGTCGCCAAAATGCTCTCATTATAAACTTTAAAAATAGATGGGGTTTTAATCCCGTCATACACTATCTTGTTGTAGGGTTCATCAGATATCAGGTAAACTGACTTACCCTGCCTTTGCCTATGCTGAATTAATAGCTTTCCGAGATCAATAAGGTCCTGCTCTGGGTAAACAGCACCCGTAGGGTTGTTAGGGTTATTAATAAGAACTGCCTTTGTGTTTGAATTCATAGCATTTTCTATGGCAGATAAATCAAGGGAAAAATCTTTATTGGTATTAACAACCCTTGGTAAACCACTAAAATTATCAACATAAAAGTTGTATTCCATAAAATAGGGTGAAGGTATAATGACTTCGTCACCTGGATCAAGGATGGTCTTGAAAATTACATTTAGTGCCCCAGATGCGCCAACAGTCATAATGATGTGATCCGGACCAAATGGCATTCCGTTTTGTCCTCCAATATAATCTGCTACAGCCTTTCTGGTTTCAAGTAACCCTGCATTTGACATATACATATGCAAACCAGGAGACCTGTCAGCGGCCAACTCCATCAATACTTCCTTAAATCTTGTCGGTGGTTCAATACGTGGATTACCTAAACTGAAATCAAAGACATTTTCAGCGCCATATTTCGCCCTTCTTGCATTGCCCTCTTCAAACATCTTCCTCACCAATGATGACTTAGTAATCGAGCCTTCTATCTTTTTTGAAATAGACATGTGCATTCCCCTTGTTTTATAGTGTTTAGACTACGAAAAAGGCCATGGAAAAACGTATTATTTAAAAACCTTATATCAATTAATCGCCTTTGATTTTCAAACAGGGCCGCAGGCTGGAGAAGTCAATGAGCATCGTGACTGTTGCATGTGAATTTGTGTAGCGGTTATATATGAAGGTTTCTAATAGGAATTATAATTCATAAAAATGGTAATGCTTACTCTGTACTATGAAAAAAGATTGACGTCTAAAGCCATGCTTTTGTATCCTACCTACGTCAATAAGCGCTTATTTGATCAAAGGTCATTTAATGCTAACTATAATCTTTTGACTGCGAAACTGGTCGGGACGGCGAGATTCGAACTCGCGACCCCCTGAACCCCATTCAGGTGCGCTCCCAGACTGCGCCACGTCCCGATATTATATGAGTCTATATACTGATGTAGACTTTTACCATTCACCTATCAATGTGTCAAGATAGTTTTAGTTTTTGAAGCATTAAAAATTATGAGTAGAGTTAATTGCATAAATAATCGAAATACAAAGATAATAAGTGCGTATATCGAAAATCTACTGGGTTCTGAGGATAAAATCTTTGATATGCTTCCATTTCCTGAAGATAGGTATAAATCCGCACAGGAATATTTAACAGACGAGGATGAATGGACCACACATAACACGTTTCAAAAGGTTTTCCGAAGGGCAAAGGAAATTACCGGTGACCCACATTTCTTTTTCAACTGCGGTGCCTCCTCTGCGAAATTAAACTCATGGGGAAGATTTCGTATGTTTACTCAACTTTTTTCCTGCCCTGATGATGGGATTAAACGAATACCTTTTTTCAACAAAAATATGAATGATACTAAGGATATAGAAATAATCAAACAACCTGCCTACGATAAAAAATGTAAAAAAATACATGCTATTCTCAGGATCACCTTCCATGAAGACCAAGACCCAAACAAAGATTATATCGGAGATCCATATCTAAGGGGAATAATATCATCTATACCCACCTTGTGGGGTTTACCCCCTGCAAACATCAAACAGCCCTTAAACCAATATAATCCGGAGATACTTTTTAATGAAGAAGAGGAATTTCTTTCTCTTAAACTTGAACCAAAAATAGAAAAACATAAGCTTACAATCTTTTCTCCCATTGAAAAAAGGAGAAAGGTCTTTGGAAAAGAGGTTTTTCTTGAGCCCTCCTTTATTAACGGTAGAAAGGTATTTTTAGGGCAGTTCTCTGATATAGACATTGATATTGAGAGAGAAAAACACAACAAGCCCACTGGAATGCTCATTACCGAATCATTAAAAATAGACAATAAAGATATCTTGACCCAAGGGGAAATCTATAATGCACCCTACTTCATTTTAAATATTGCATACGACAAGCTCAATACCTGGAAAAAACCGTTTAAACTGTTTCTTAACAATGCCGGTAGATCTGAACAAGCACGTGAAATGATAGAGACCATCGACAGATTAAAAAATGCGGTGATATCTAAAGATGCAGCCTATGAAAAATTACAAAATACCAATCAAGATTTACTAATTGCTAAAGAAAAGGTACACAAGTACGCTGAAAACCTTGAAAAGATGGTAGAGGAAAGAACTAAGGACTTAGGAAAGGCCAAAGAAGACTTGCTTCGTCTTAATAGGGGGTTGAAAAAAACGGTCAATGAACAGGTTAAGGAGTTAAAAAAATACAGTGAATTAAGAAGATACCTATCTCCAAAAATAACTGATATGATTCTTTTGAATGGTAAAGGTTTTTCGGATATCTCCCGAAGAAAATTAATGAGCATCCTTTTTGTAGATATACGGGGATTTTCAAATTTGACTGACTCTGTTGAGCCGGATGAAATAATACTTCTTCTGAATAATTACCTGTCAGAGATGACAAAGCTAATTTACAAGCACGACGGAACCCTTGCTAAGATTATAGGGGATGGTTTAATGGTATTTTTTGGTGATCCTGTAACTATTCCAGACCATGCGCAAAAGACAGTGCTGTTAGCTATTGACATGCAGAACACAATTAAGCACTTAAAGGATAAATGGCTATCTTATGGGCACGAACTAAGTATAGGCATAGGAATAAATACCGGGTATATGACGGTAGGTAATATTGGATCTAAATTTCATAAAGATTACACGGTAATCGGGAGGCAGGTTAATATTGCCTCAAGATTGGAGTCCATGGCAAAGCCAGGTGAAATTTTGATTACAGAAAGAACCTATAAAAGTGCAAAAAATATCGCTGAATTTAAAGAGATGGGGCCCTTGAGGCTGAAGGGAATTAATTTGCCAATTTCAACATACAGCGTACTGTATAAATAGTATACATTATCTGACAAATCTTATTTTAATCTTATGGTAAAATGAATAAAAACCTTACTTCCAGTAATTGGGACTATTGCTGTAATATATTGCAAAAGGTTTCCCGGACATTCGCCCTTAATATAACACAGCTTGAGGGCGATGTCTTCAGGATTGTTCTCGTTGGATATTTACTTTTCCGTATAGCGGATACCTTTGAGGATACTGTATATCAAAGTGAAATCGAAAAGATAAAAGATCTTGAAGATTTCTCTGAAATCTTTAAGGGGGACAAGGGGCTGGCAGAGAGGTTAGGCCTTTACGAATCACTCAAGTTTCGTTGGAAAGAAGACTCCGATGCAAAAAACCTTATAGAAAACGGGCACATAGTATTACAATCTTATTTTGAGCTACCTGAAATCTATCGAGAAATTGTTGACCCGTTAATCGTGGAGACATCACATGGTATGGCAAAATTCCAAAGGCTCAAAGTGGAAAGTAATAATCAAATATTTCAACTAAATAGCATGAAAGAATTAGAGCGTTATTGTTATTACGTAGCCGGTATAGTAGGAATAATGCTTACAAGGATATTCGGCCGGATTGGAAGTATCAAGGAAAGGAAACTTGAGCTTGAAAAATTTCAGGTTCGCTTTGGAATCGCATTGCAACTAATAAACATAATCAAAGATTACCAAAAAGATGTAGCAAGAGGTTGGTGTTATATCCCCCGTAGCATAACGGAGAAGCATAATATAAGGCTTAAAACGATACATTCCCTATCTGTCGAACAAAGGCAGGGCATAATAAAAAATATGCTTCCCGTAATAATTAAATATCTCGATTCTTCCTTGAGTTATATAAAATTACTTCCATTGAAGGAAAAATCTGTCAGGATGTTTTGTATAATACCCTTTGTCTTGGGATACAATACATTAAATAAGATCGCTGCCTTAAAAGGAAATAAGATATCAAGAGATGAGGTTGCAGCCATAATTCATAAATCAAATATTTACTCTCAATCAAATAGCTCCCTTGAAGAAGACTATATTCAGTTCAGGCAGAGTTATGTATCTTCATAATAAATATTTTATAATTATCTAAAACTATTAGAGCTATCTTTTCAAGCATATTATTAAAAATGTAAACACTTGATTTCAACATTGGATTACACAATAACTCTCGGTTTTTCACTTCGAGTATTCCATATCCATCTCAAAAAATTGCCCAGGTTTCCCATAATTCGGCTTAGGAGAGTAAGAAACAGGCTCTGTACCCTTTTTGAATGCCTGGAAACATGTTTTTTCTGAATATGAGCTTGCAAGTAAGCCAGTCCCTCTATCTATCTTTGTAATCACTACCCCGTCTGGCTGCTTAAAAGGGGTTGAGGGGCTTCCTTTTAAAGTCTCTTTCATAAAGGATAGCCAAATAGGGCTTGCCGCCCTTGACCCTGTTTCACCCTTACCCATCGGCCTTCTATCATCATATCCTACCCAAACACCAGTAACTAGACTTGGTGTAAAACCTATAAACCATGCATCTTTGAGATCATTAGTCGTCCCTGTCTTCCCTGCAGCCGGCCTTCCAAGCTCCTTCACCCTCCAGCCTGTTCCTTCGTTTACAACCGCACTTAAGAGATCAACCATTATATAGGCTGTATCCTCGGAAATTGATTCAGAATACACTGGGATATTTTCTTCAATAGTCTCTCCATTTCTATCGATTATTTTTTTTATAAATATCGGCTTAACCAACATCCCGCCGTTGGGAAAGACAGAGTAGGCTCTCGTTATTTCAAGAAGCGACATCCCGGAAGAGCCGAGGGCTAAAGACAAATCTGGGCTTAAGGAAGATTCTATTCCAAAACGACGAGCGTAATCAATCGCATATCTTGTACCAATTTTTTTCAGAATTTTTATGGTAACTATATTTCTTGATTTTATTAAACCAGTCCGAAAAAGTGTAGGCCCATAAAATGTTTCCTCATAATTTCTTGGCTTCCATGCCTCCTCTTCACTATCCGTAGATGAAATAAAGGCTGAGTCAAACACTATAGAAGATGGTGTCATCCCCTTGTCCAGCGCGGCTGAATAAATTATTGGTTTAAATGCTGAGCCCGGTTGTCTTCTCGCTTGGATTGCCCGGTTGAACTGACTTTTATAAAAATCTGAGCCACCAACCATTGCCTTTACATGCCCCGTTTTTCCATCAAGGCAAACCAGTGCTGCCTGAACCTCAGGTTCCTGATATAATGATAAAGTCCATCCAGGTAAATCATCATTTAAACCAATAACCTTTACATATATAACATCCCCGGGTGCCAAAATATCAGCAGGATCTTTCAGTTTATCCTCATAATATGCCTTTTCAGGGTCAACTTTCCTGGCCCATGCCATCTCTGAGAAGGGTATAACCCCTTGCTGGCCGCCAATACTAACAAAGGTTTCGTTCGTAGCAGTATCGATTTTATTTACAATACCCTCGGTTATTACCCCTATCTTCAATGGATTTTCCTCTACTCGTTTTATAGCCTGTTCATAGTAATCCAGTTCATTGGGGGGTAAAACCCTTCTTAATGGACCCCTATATCCCTCCCTTTTGTCAAGTTGTTCAATTCCCTCTTTAGTTGCAGCTTTTGCTGTAGACTGCATCCCCAAGTCTATGGTTGTATAAATTTTTAACCCGCCTCGATAAACAAGGTTACGTCCATATTGTTTAACTACTTTTTGTCTAATATACTCCGTAAAGTAAGGCACATCCTTTAGTGGATCCTCTTTCTTATAAGGCTCCAGGTCCAATTCCTCGCTTAGGGCTGTTTCAAACTCTTCATTATTAATAAATCTCTCCTCTCTCATCCTTTCCAAGACATACCTTTGCCTTTTCTTTGCTCGATCAAGGTGGTTCACGGGGTCATCTCTACTTGGTGCCTTAGCAAGACCAGCGAGGAGGGCTGACTCAGCTATGCTCAAATCTTTCACCTCTTTACCAAAATACACTTGACTGGCGGCCTCCACACCATAGAGTCCGTGCCCAAGGTATATCTGATTAAGGTAAAGATAGAGAATCTTTTCTTTAGAGAAAGCTCTTTCGATCTGAAGGGAGAGAAGCGCTTCCCTCGCCTTTCTCTTATATGTACGTTCCGGATTTTTTAGAAGCAAAGATTTGATAACCTGTTGCGTAATTGTACTTCCACCTTGTTCAATCTTTCCAGCCATAATATTTTTTATTAATGCCCTCAATATACCCGAGAAATCAATACCGCCATGCTGAAAAAATCTCGCATCTTCCGCAGCTATAAATGCATTTATAAGATTCTCTGAAACATTATCTAATGATACTAAAATTCGTTTTTCATCGAAAAAGCTAGAAATTACTACTCCGTCTTCGGAAAATACCTCTGTTATAATTGGTGGATTGTAATCTTTAAGAGAGCCTATGTATGGAAGGTTGCTGGACCAAAGATACCATAAGGCCATGCCGGCAGATATAACAAGAAAAAATGCGGATATAAAAAGGATTAAAACTATTATAAAGAATTTTTTCATCAGACTAATTTTCTATCAAAAGACCTATATTGTATCGCCTCTGCCACATGGGTGGCTTCAATATTTGTGCTTCCTTCAATATCCGCTATAGTTCGCGATACCTTTAGAATGCGCGAGAGAGCTCTTGCGCTAAAGCCAAACTTTTCCATGGCCATTTCGAGTAAGGATTTTGAATTATCGTCTATATTACAAAATTTTTTTATCTGTCTGGTATTCATCATCGAATTTGTATGTATTTTTGTCCTGTGAAATCTTTCTTCCTGAATATTCCTTGCAGCTATAATATCATCACGTATCTCAGCAGAAGACCTTCCCTCGCCAACACCTGTTAAATCCTTAAAGGGTACAGAAGGAACATCTATATGTATATCAATCCTATCCAGCAGCGGACCTGAAATCCTTGACCTATATCGTATAATCTCCCTATAGGAACAAGTACATTCATGCCTCGGATCTCCAAAAAATCCACATGGACATGGATTCATAGCGCCAACTAAAATGAATCCGGCAGGATATGTCACTGTGGAGCTCGCCCTTGAAATCGTAACATAGCCATTTTCAAGTGGCTGTCTAAGAACCTCGAGCACATTCTTTTTAAACTCCGGCATTTCATCCAGAAAAAGGATCCCGTTGTGGGCAAGGCTAACCTCTCCTGGTTTTGGCGTTTTACCACCACCTATCAAACCAGCATCAGATATTGTATGGTGAGGCGCCCTAAAAGGCCTAGCCGTTATAATACCTTGATTTCTCGGCATAAGCCCCATTGCAGAGTAGATTTGTGAGGTTTCCAATGACTCATTAAAAGTCAGGTCCGGCAATATAGTAGAAAGTCGTTGCGCAAGCATAGTCTTTCCGGCACCTGGAGGCCCTATCATCAAAATATTATGTCCTCCTGCCGCAGCTATCTCTAATGCCCTTTTTACATTCTCCTGCCCGCATACATCATTAAAATCAGTATCATATTCCGGCCTTGTATGCTCTACGCCTGTTTCGACTTTAACAGGCATCACCTCTTCAAATCCATTCAGGATCTGAACTAATTGAGATAGAGTATCTACAGGATAGATATTTATACCATCCACTACACCTGCTTCGCTAGCATTAATAGATGGTAGGTACATACCTTTTAAGCCAATGGCTTTTGCCGTTATTGCCATAGAAAGAGCACCCTTTATCGGCCGTATACTTCCATCAAGGGATAGCTCTCCAATGATCAGGTGATCTATCAATTTTGGATTATTTATTAGCTTAGTCGCGGTGAGGATACCGATGGCTATAGGTAAATCATAGCCACTGCCTTCTTTTTTTATATCTGCAGGCGCAAGGTTAACGGTAATTTTTTGTGCCGGGAAATCATAGCCAGAATTTTTTAAAGCAGCCTTAACCCTTTCCTTGCTTTCCTTCACGGCCCCTTCCGCCAGGCCTACAGTAGAAAAAGTAGGAAGTCCTCTGGATATATCCACCTCAACATCAACAACATATGCGTCTATCCCGACTAAGGCACAACTAAAGATATTAGCAAGCATATTTAATGTGATTTTAAAAAATTTAATGAAAAATGGTTGGTTAGAAAAAAATGACAAATATAACCAAATTTGAACCATTTAAGGTTTAAAAAAACATTTTATAAATATATAGACTATTTTTCGTAAATAAGGAATGTCTTTATTTCCTAATGTAAAAAAATTCTTGTTATAAGTCAAAATAGTGACAACATAAAACATTCCCTATTTTGCCCACCTAGCTATTCCGCGTTTAAATGATTATAAGATTTAAGGTTAGCGAGTGGATTAGGTGTTGAAAAAATTATTTTTTAAATTATCTTATTGTTTAGGAGATTTTTTTAGGTGAGTAATCTAAAATATTTTATTTACGATATCGATCTGTTGCAAGGATTGTTGTGAATGACTATAAATTAACATATTACGTGAATGTGCCTCATTTCTTACGCATATAGTTTTTATGAAAAAATTATCTGTCCTTACTAATAACAATGGCAGTTGTTTTTTTATCTTACTTGATAAGATAGTAATAGGTAGACATTTATAAAATAATGCTTAAAAAAACCTTTACCTTTATAATTTTAAATACTATACTAATAAATTTTATAATCTAGGGTAAAAAGAGACATCATATTTAAGCTAAAAATCATAATAAAAAAAGCGTTGCTATAACGATGTTCTTTTAAGAACCTAAATTGTTGATGCATTAACTTTTTTATATGGAGTTTTTTATGGCTCGTGTTACAATAGAAGATTGTTTAATTCTTGGTTATAATAAATACAGCCTTGTAAATCTAGTCACAAAGAGAATCGTTCAATTTAGAAAGGGGGAGGAACCCCTTGTTTCTGACTCAAATGAGGAGGTAGTCCTTGCCTTAAGAGAAATTGCTGCAAAAAAAATTACCCCAGCTAAAAAAGACAGCAATATTCAGGGCCAAGACCTATTAATTGAAAACAATAACCTTATTGAAGAGGGTATGGAAAAAACAAACGAAGAAGAAGGGACCTTTGATAAAAATTTGTAGTTATGTCTAATAAAAGAGATTGTTACGAGATACTAGGTGTCTCGAGAGATACAGATGAAGATGAGATAAAAAAGGCTTACAGGAGACTTGCACTTAAGTTCCATCCAGATAGAAACCCGGGAGATCAAAAGGCCGAAGAAATGTTTAAAGAGGCAGCAGAGGCCTATGAGATACTTAGAGACAAAGATAAACGAAAAATATATGATCTTTATGGTTATGATGGACTTAAAGGAACGGGATTTTCTGGTTTTAGCGGGTTTGAAGATATTTTTTCCACCTTTGGTGATATATTTGAGGACTTCTTTGGGTTTGGCGGACGAGGTTCCAGAAGGACAAGGGCAAAAAGAGGAAATGATTTAAGGTACAATTTAGAAATTACCCTCGAGGAGGCATATACCGGCAAGGAAGAAGAAATTGCCTTTACAAGATGGGATACTTGTAATGAATGCGGGGGCACGGGGATAAAGCCTGGAAGAGAGCCTGCTGTTTGCCCTGCTTGTCATGGCCGGGGTGAAGTTCTTCATTCCCAAGGATTTTTCCAAATAAGGACAGTCTGCTCTACATGCAATGGAACAGGCTCTATAATCACTGACCCATGCAAGGCATGCATGGGAACTGGGAAGATAAAGGCCCAAAGAAAGGTTTTGATAAAAATTCCTGCGGGCATAGACAATGGAATGCAACTCAGGGTACAAGGAGAAGGAGAGCCTGGCGAAAAAGGAGGGCCGCCCGGTGATCTTTACGTAGCAGTATTTATTAAAGAGCATGAATTTTTTGTAAGAGAGGAAGATGATTTAAAATGCCAGATTCCTATATCTTTTGTACAGGGTATCTTAGGCTCTGAGGTTTCAATTCCAGTTCTTGGTGATAATGGGAAAATAGATATAACTATTCCTGAAGGAACTCAGCCAGGTGACATTATCAGGGTAAAAGGAAAAGGAATGCCGAACTTAAGGAAAGGAAGAGGCTTCGGAGATCTTTTTATCCAAATAATGGTAAGCATACCAAAAAAGATAAGTCAAAGACAAAAGGAATTATTGATGGAATTCATGGAGATAGAAAAACAGAAGAGACCTTCTAAGACACGAGAGTTTTGGGAAAAAATTAAAGGGAATTAGTGATTGCATAGCCTAGTTTAAGGGATAAAAAATGAACGATGAAGATAAAAAATACTTTAAAAGTTTACTGCAAAAACAGCTCGATGAACTGATAGATGAGGCTCTAAAAACTGTAAGTGGAATGACAAACACAAAGGATAACTTTCCCGATCCTACAGACAGGGCGTCGTTAGAGACAGACAGGAATTTTCTTTTAAGGCTCAGGGATAGAGAAAGAAAATTGATTGAAAAAATCAAGGAGGCCATTGAGAGAATCGATAATGATACCTTCGGGATCTGTGAAGTCTGTGGAAAAAATATCTCGAAAGAAAGGCTGAAAGCTAGACCTGTTACAACTTTATGCATTGAATGTAAAAAGAAACAAGAAGCCAGGGAAAAGGCTACTGGGTCCTAATAATTCAGGGAAGGCATGAAAATAGCATATCTTGATTGCTTTTCCGGGGTAAGCGGTGACATGTTTGTAGGCTCCCTGGTTGACGCTGGACTTAAAATTGAAGAACTGCAAAAAATTCTTTCTGGACTTAATCTAGATGGATATAAAATATGGACAACGAAGGAGGAAAGAAACAGTATACACGGAACCAAATTTAATGTTTCCATTCAAAATAACGATAATAAATCACGGCATTTAAAAGATATAACAACTCTCCTCTATAAAAGCAACCTTCCCCCTCCTATCATTGAAAAATCTATACACATCTTTAAAAGGCTGGCGGCAGTTGAAGGTAAGATCCATAATGTTTCGCCAAATGATATACACTTCCATGAGGTCGGTGCGGTTGACTCTATTATAGACATTGTGGCATCAGTTGCTGGTGTTTATCTTCTCAATATCGAGAAGATGCTAGCATCTAAAATCGCCTTAGGCAGCGGCATTATAGACAGCGCTCACGGTAAAATTCCAGTGCCCGTACCCGCGACAATGGAATTCTTGAAGGAAATTCCAATCTATCAAACGAATCAAAATGCTGAGCTTGTAACACCAACAGGTGCTGCACTAATAACATCTTTGTGTTCCTCTTTTGGACCCATTCCTCCGATGTTTATACAAAGCATAGGTTATGGTGTTGGCGACAGAATCCTTGATAGTAGACCCAACCTTTTGAGAGTCCTTATCGGTAATGATAAAGGTAATGAAGGCCTTGAGATTGTGTTAGTACTTGAGTCAAACCTTGATGACATCAGCCCAGAATTATTGGCCTATTTGATGGAGAAATTATTTGATGCAGGCGCCATAGACGTGAATTTTACACACATACAGATGAAAAAAAACAGGCCTGGCATAAAAATTGAAGTTATTGCAAGACCTGAGGACAAGGATTTGCTTACAACAATTATTTTCAAAGAATCAACTGCCTTAGGCATTCGTTTTAATTACATAGAAAGGAAGATATTAAAGAGGCAAATCATTGCTGTTAAATCACCCTGGGGAGATATAAAGGTTAAAAAAATAATAGGTGATGATAAAAAGCCGGAATTTGTACCGGAATATGAAGAATGTAGAAAAATTGCAAGGGAAAACGGGCTTGCTTTAAAAGAAGTTTATGCATGGGTTTCAAGCCTTTCATATAAAGAAAGGCTTGAAAATTGAGTTCATTCGCGTCCAAGCACTAAAAAAGCTGCTTGGTGGAGCCTGACTTTAGTAAGAGCTTTGGAAATTGCCTTCAAGCGCTAGACGTCAAAGGCATGCTAAATTAACTCCTTCGTTTTATTTAAAAAATCCCTTTGGCACAACCACAATACCTCGAGGCGTTATTGTAAATTTTTTTTTGTCTTCAGTGGGATTATAGCCAATCTCGGTTTTGGGAGGAACGATGTTATGCTTATCAATGATGGCCTTTTTTATTTTGCAATATCGACCTACCACAACATAATCCATGATTACTGATTCCTCAACCTGAGCCCAGCTGCGTATAACATCATAATAAGAAATGACTGAGTTCCTTACAACTCCGCTAATAACCGACCCAGGGGCCACTATGGAATCAAGGGCCTTACCTACTCTGATATCTTCACCTCTTTCACTACTGTAGTTAAATTTTGCAGGTGGAGCCGGTAATTGATATGTATTAATAGGCCAAATTTTACCATAAAGATTGAACGGCGGGTTAAGGCCGGTTAAATCCATATTAGCATTCCAATAAGCATCTAATGTACCAATATCCCTCCAATATGAAGAGTCTTTGGCATTTCCTATCTCTTTTTCCCTATCTCCATGGATAGTATATTCATAATCTTCAATCACATTTTCCTTCTTAAACGGGTAGGCATACATATCAGATTTATGTATCAAATAGGGAATTAAGTCTTTCCCAAAATCATTTTTATCGGTTAATCGTAAGAGATCCAAGAGCAGGTCTGTTTTAAATATATATATACCCATGGATACCAATACCTTGTTAGGGCTGCCTGGAATTGTTTTAGGGTTTTTAGTCGGTTTTTCTTGAAATCCATGGATTCGGTAATCCTCATCAACCTCAGCAACACCAAAATGATGTGCCATATCTCGCCCTTGTTCTATCAGTCCTACTGTGACATCTGCATTTCTATCTATGTGATACCGTAAAAAACGGCCATAATCCATTTTGTAAATATGGTCCCCGGATAAAATTAAGATATAGTGGGCCATAGATTGTTCAATAAGGTAGATATTTTGGCGAATAGAATCTGCAGTTCCCTGGTACCAGTCTCCGCTAATCCTTTGCTGTGGTGGCACAACCTTTAAAAAATGTCCTAATTTTTGATTAAATATATTCCAGCCATTTTCTAAATGGTCTGTTAGTGATTGGGATTTGTATTGGGGTAGAACTATTATTTTATAGAGCTCTGAATTTATACAATTACTAAGCACTAAGTCAATAATTCTATAAATTCCACCGAATGGAACGGCCGGCTTTGCCCTATCCTGAGTCAATGGCATCAATCGTTCTCCCCTGCCGCCAGCCATAATAAAAGTCAGAACGTCTTTCATAATTGCTTGACTCTAAAATAATAAAAGAGGTTTTTTAAGAGGCGTATTTTTAAGTTTTT
>JAGYMO010000307.1 GCA_018400255.1 Deltaproteobacteria bacterium | reverse complement strand
CCCACTACCCCCTCAAGATAGCGTGTCTACCAAATTCCACCACTTCGGCATGCATAGATATTAATCACCGGTCTTTGTCTCTGATGAAGATGCTCCTGCAGGCCCGGTTTCTGCCTGCCCGCCTGTTTGTGCCGGCTCAGTTTGTTGAGTCTTGGCCTTTCCCTCCATAATTGATTTTGGACTCCTAGTCGACAAAATTGCAAGGGAAAGAGTTGTTACCATAAAACCAATAGCCACGAAAGCCGTGAGTTTATTTAGAAACGTAGCTGCGCCGGTACTACCGAACAAAGTCTGACTGCTTCCCCCGAAGGCGGCTCCAAGATCTGATCCTTTGCCGGACTGCAAGAGTATAGATATTATTAAACCGATACAAATAAGTATATGAATAATTACAAGAATTGATATCATTTCTGGTGTCCCATCTTTAATGTTTGCTATTATAAATATTTTTACAGATATTTCAACGTAATTTTTTACTCCCTTCAATTAATCATAAAAATCAATGGGGGGCAAGCAAAAGTAAACTACTATCTGCTAAAACCGATAGCTTGAGGGTCAAAGGCACAGAGGCACAGAGTTCTTGAGACGGATTATTTCTTCTTTGTCCCTTTGTGCCCCTGGCCCAGACCTGGCATTGCGACAAATAAGTTTATAACACTGCTTAGTAGAGTAATACATATTGGACTATATGTTCATACGTCGCGCCTCCCGATCCCGTCACGGTCTTGGGACGGGGAGGGCAGGCTTAACCAGTAAAAATTATTAAACTAAAGTCTTCGCTAGTTGGAGCGAATCTGATAAAAAGAGCCATGAAAAATAACCTTAAGAAAGCCTGATACCATAAAAAACACGTATAGGCAACTTATATACAGCATTATCTAAATAAATTGATGCTCAATTCAGACTATTTCTATCTGATTCACTCTTAGGCACACGGATTTCAGCCGCCTTGGGCCTCTTTTACCACCTCAACTTCTATGCAGCTACATTCATTTTTTTATTGTATCTCTCCTTTTTTGGTATTTATAGACTGCACGGTTATGTTCTGATAACGTTCCGGAGAAATAATGAGTGCCGTTGTTTTTAGAAACAAAGTACAAATAATCTGTTTTCGCTGGGTTAATTGCTGCTTTTAAGGATTCCCTGCCAGGATTGCCAATAGGTCCAGGGGGAAGCCCATAAATGATGTATGTATTATATGGGTTAGGCGTTAAAAGATTTTTTCTTGTAAGATCACCGTCAAATTCTTTTAAGCCATATATAACTGTTGGATCACTTTCAAGCCTCATGCCTCTCTTTAGCCTATTAAGAAACACAGAGGCAATGAGAGGCCTCTCTTCAGGGCTTGCGGTTTCTTTTTCTACGATTGATGCCAGCGTTACAATCTCCCTTTCGGACAGGAATTGCCCCTCAGTAGATTCCTTCTTTTCAGCCTCTTCCTCAAAAACACGCCTGAAACGCCTGACCATACCATCAATCAAATCCCTCTCCTCCATATCCTTACTTATAATATACGTATCAGGAAATAAATATCCCTCCAGCCCCGGTCCTTTAATGTTATAAGAAGCCGCAACATTTTTATCAGTTACCAGTTCAATAAATTTTTCTTTATTCATCAGGGCTTTCGCCTCCAGGGAATATGCAATTTGCTCGGCGGTAAAACCTTCGGGAATAGTTAATGAATAGGTTTTAACAGCACCGGATATAAGGGCATTAAATATGTCAATCGGGCTCATTAACAGATTAAGGCTGTATTCCCCGGCCTTAATGTTTGCGCACTCTCCTTTAATAACCGCCATTAATATAAACAAGTACTGATTTTTGATAAGGCCTTCTCTTTTAAGGTCAGCAGCAACTTTTTTAAGGCTGGCACCCTTTTTAATCATAAAAATCTTCTCCTTGTTTTCCTTTAAGCCAGGGCTTATTAAAAAATATGTGAAGTAAAGACCCATAATCGAGAAGAGCGTAAAGATTGATATACTGTAAATAAGTAAACGTTTTTTTCTTATCATTTTAAATGCCTAATGTTTTACTTATAAAAAGCCCCGCTGAAATAAGCAGCCCAACAGAGGTCATCGTTATAATTGTAAGTGCTTGTGCAGGTATTAAATTTTTATAGGACATATAGTTATCCCATAATATATAAATGGCCTTGATCGATAAAGGTATGGCAACCAAGGAGAGTAAAACAGCATACGGAATTTCTGTTGCTAACACAAGCAGTATGACAAAGAAAAAGGGGAGAAGCATAATAAGGCCGTAGAAGTATCGTGCCTTGCTAAGCCCAAGCCTTACAACAACATTGCGTTTTTTGCTATCATGGTCTGCCTGATAATCTGGAAACTCGTTTATCCAGATAACTGCCATTATGAAGAAGCCGTGCGGGATGCCCAGCAAAAAATCAGACCAGGAGAGAATTCCTGTGATTACATAACTAGTCCCGAGGGTTATAAATGGTCCAAAGGCAAAAAAGATGAATATTTCCCCCAGGCCAACAGACATCAGTTTAATTGGTGGTGCAGAATAGGCCAATCCTGCAAAAAGGCCAAAAAGCCCTATAAGCAAAACATAGGGTCTTCCATTTAAATAGAACAAAAGGCCACATAGAGTCCCAATTAAAAATAATAGCATTGACAAAAGAAGAATCGAGCTAGGTTGCACCTTATGATCCTGGATGACCCTGCTACCCCCACTGAACGGTGTTATTCTCCTGTTAATAGAGTCAGTTCCCGGGGCATCAAAATAATCGTTAAAGAGATTCGATCCGAGATGTAAGGCGCTTACCCCTAACATGGCGGCAAAAAAGGGATAAAAAGCGAATGTGCCTTTATAATAACAAAAGACAGAGGCGGTAATGAGAGGCATCAGGGATCCTGCAAGAAAAGGCAGCCTAAGCGCTTTAATATAAATAAATCTATTGTTTTTCATTGATCATTTAATTGGTTTAAGAATCTTTATCTTATTTGGAATACAAACACCATGAGGTAGTAATGAATAATACACTATTTTTTATGGCTACTATATAACTTAATGAAAATGGGTTTTTACGGTGGAGAGCCTTGCGCAACCATTAAATATATGGGCCTGAACATCGAACAGGAAACCATCTAATGATTGTGCTAAGAAATCTCGTAACCGTTCACGGGTTCAGCGTTCTGCCCGCC
>JAGYMO010000306.1 GCA_018400255.1 Deltaproteobacteria bacterium | reverse complement strand
TGTCTTTTTAGAGATAGCCTCTTTGGCCGGATATGCATTGATAGCAGTAGGTGAAGATGGGGCACCCTTAGCAAGCTTTAACTATGTTATATTTGGAACTATTGGTGCATGTTTTTATCTGCTCGGGGTAGGTTACCTTTATATGGCGACAGGGTCTCTTAATATGGCAGACTTGTCTAAGCTCCTCCCCAGCCTCTATAATTCAAAGGTGGTATTAGTTGCATTCGCATTCTTTTTAGTGGGCATAAGCATCAAGATGGCTCTTTTTCCTTTTCATATTTGGCTTCCGGATGCTTATACATATGCCCCATCGTCTGTAAGCGCTCTTTTGGCACCCTTAATGACAAAGGTTGGTGCATACATCCTCATTAGGATAATGTATACAGTTTTCAAGCCTTATTTCCCCATAGAGATTCTCCCGGCGGCCTCCATTTTGACGTGGATAGCAGTTACTGCCATCCTCTTTGGCGCAGCGATGGCGCTGGCCCAGACTGACCTCAAAAGGATGCTTACATATATACTGGTAAGTGAGGTTGGTTATATTGCCTTAGGCGTAGGGCTTGCAAACAGGGTTGCCCTTACTGGCGCAATTCTCCATATCCTAAATGATGCCTTTATGATGTTAGGTCTTTTTTTGGTTGTAGGGGCGATCATGTATAAATATGGTACAAGAAAAATCTCAGATCTAAGATATATGCATAAAAAAATGCCATTTACGATGTCGGTTTTTGTCATTTCAGCGCTCTCTGTAATAGGCATTCCACCGACGTGTGGTTTTTTTAGCAAATGGTACCTTATTCTTGGTGCTATTAAAGCAAATGGATGGGTATTTGTTGCCGTACTTTTGATCAGCAGCCTTTTAAATGCAATACTTTTTTTCAGGGTAATAGAAAGTGCCTACCTTGAGCCTAAAGGCGAGCTTGCGCATGACGATGAAGGCCATGGCGAAACCGTTAAAATGGATGAGGTCCCTTCCAGCATGCTTGTGCCAATACTGATTACAGGGGCAGGGATATTAATACTTGGGTTAATGAGTGGAAAGATCATATCTGTTATAATCCAGTATGCTGTTCCTCAATATTTCTAAAGGTAAATGAAGGATAACTAATGGATGAAATTGTCTCCATAAGGCCTCTTTTGGCCGTTCTTGTAACCCTTGTAGCAGCACTACTTATTTTATTTACAGGGGAAAGAAATAGAAATTTACGGGAATTTTGGACCATAATAGCATCCCTCATCAAATTTACTATTGTGATATCAATGGTTCCGTTTGTTTTGAACGGAAACACCATGGAATACACCATAATCTCCCTTACTCACGGAGTGTCCCTGCAATTCAGAGTGGATCAATTTGGCTTGTTTTTCGGTGTCCTTGCCTCAGCACTATGGATACTTACCTCTATTTATTCCATAGGGTATGTTAGAGGGCTAAATGAGCATGCCCAAACAAGATATTTTTTTAATTTTGCCCTATGCCTTTCCGCAACTATGGGAATTGCATTTTCAGGCAACCTCCTCACCCTTTTTATTTTTTACGAAATTCTTACAGTAGCTACCTATCCATTGGTAATTCATAAAGAGACACCTGAGGCAATAGTTGGGGGACGAAAATATCTTGTTTATACCCTTTCAGCCGGAGTAGTCATATTATTTGGCATAATATATATTTATAATCTTACCGGAAACATTGACTTTAAGCCTGGTGGGTTTCTTTTTGATAAAGGCTCCCCAAATGTGCTCATATTTCTGTTTGTCATCCTTATATTAGGTTTTGGGGTAAAAGCAGCCCTTATGCCGTTACACGAATGGCTGCCAACCGCAATGGTGGCACCTACACCGGTTAGCGCACTTCTTCATGCAGTTGCTGTAGTGAAGGCGGGTGTTTTTGGCTGCTTAAGAATTATTTTGTATGTCTTCGGGCCAAAATTACTCCAGGAGCTTGATCTATGGTTGATATTGGCATATTTCGCAGCATTTACCGTTGTGGCCTCCGGCTTGTACGCACTCGCTCAGGATAACCTTAAAAGAAGATTGGCATTTTCCACAATAAACAACCTTTCTATAATAGTAATGGGAGCTGCCTTATTAAGCCCCAGTGCCATAACAGGTAGCATTTTCCATATAGGTAGTCATGGTTTTATGAAGATCACCTTATTTTTTGTTGCAGGGGCCATATATGTTAAAACACATAAGGAAAATATCAGCCAGTTGGATGGCCTTGGAAGACAAATGCCGCTAACATTTGGATCCTTTGCTATCGCGGCAATGGGCGTAGCAGGAACACCCCCCGTATGCGGATTTATAAGCAAATGGTATCTGGCAATGGGATGCCTTGAGGCCAAAGAGGTGGTCTTTCTCTTTGTCTTACTTACAAGCGCCTTGTTGGATGTGGCATACTTTTTTCCTATCATATTTAATGCCTTTTTCAAAACTCCCAAAGAGGACGTTAAGCCACATTTTGACGAGGCGCCCATGAGAATGGTTATTCCTCTGATGATAACAGCTATTGTCTCCCTAATACTTGGGATATTTCCAAATGCCTTTTTTAATTTCTTTAATCTAGCATCTATGGCAGCGGGAAGGATACTAGGAGGGGTATAAATGTCAAAGAAATTGAAATATTTATTTTTTATCTGTATTGGCCTGAGCATTTTAGCCGGTTTTTTCATTACTCATGAACAAATACATTTTTGGTGGGAAAAGATACCAGCCTTTGATGCAATCTTTGGATTCCTTGGCTGTATTGTAATTGTAGTTGGATCAAAGGCCTTAGGCCATAAATGGTTGCAGAAAGATGAGGATTACTATGATTAATATAGTACCCCCAGCCTTTATATTTATTTTTGGAGCCCTTTTACTGCCTTTTCTCCGCGAAAGACG
>JAGYMO010000305.1 GCA_018400255.1 Deltaproteobacteria bacterium | reverse complement strand
CGGGGAGGGCAGGCTTTGTGGCACTATACCTACGCAGTTCTTTTTTTCTTTTTATTCGACATCAGGGTTTCAAGTATGTCTTTTTTCCCTATAATACCTATAAGTTTCCCTTTTTCAACTACAGGGAGGGTATGGAACTTTTTATTCACCATTATAGTAGCTACTTCTTCGATAATCATCTCAGGTTCTATTGTCAAAGGATTTGCAGTCATAGCCTGTGCCACAGTAGTCGCTGCTATTTTTTTTGTTTCTTTTTCGATATGTTTCATTGATGTTAATGGGAATATCCCATCTAGAAGGGTAAACAGTGAAGGTATAGGGAATTTTTTTTGCTGAGCTATGAGATCGCTTTGGCAGATTATTCCCACGAGTTTCTCACCGTCAAGTACGGGGAGGCCATTGATATCTTTTTCAAGAATAATTTTTGTTGCCTGAAGAATTTCTGTCTCAGGGGTCACTGTGATAGGGTTAGTCGTCATAATATCTTTGACCTTGATCATACTATCTCCTTGGTTTGTAGATGTTTATTATTATGTTTTATTATCATTACGTTACTCAGTTTAGTATGTTACATAAAGCTATTAAGACTTTCGATATATTCACTCTCCTGTTACTATCAGCTCTGTTTTTTCTGATAAATTTTTTAATGGAATTTTCTCTCCGATACCGGGTATTTTTTGTAGCCGAATCTTTTTAATTTGCCTTATTATCTCAAATGTTTTGTTTAGAGGTACGGCCCTTGAGGTCTTAACGGGAACCATTTTAAAATTATTTTTGTTCTCGTATCGGATGGTGGTGGTAATTACCCTAAGGGGGGACACGAATTCCTGAAGGGCAAATAGTTTTCCCCTTTTGCATTTTGCACCTGAAACCTCTGTTCCATCTGTTTTAAGTTCGCAGCTTTTTGGGCATATGATACAGGTAAATTTTTTCTTCTTCTTATTATCCATTATCCTTATATATGTACTATCAACAATAAATTAGTTTATTGATCTTCCTAATTTTTCTGCCTCTTTTGTGACATTATCTACAAGGTCATGAACATAATCTGCATTACCAGTCAGAAAAATTCCATTTCCTGTGGTTATCCCTGAATCTATCAAAAGGTCCTGCTCAGGTATAAGTCCTACTGAAAAGAGAACGGTATCGCAGGAGATTACTTTTTCCCTCCCTGTTTTGTTATCTCTATACCTAATAGCCTCCACCCTGTTTTTACCGGTTATCTCCATTAACTCGTGCTCCAAATAAAGGGGAATTTTGAAGTCGTCCAGACATTGAACCTTGTTTCTTATAAGGCCAGAAAGGTGATCTAATATCTCAAGAACAAAATGAACTTTTGCACCCTCCAGTGTCATACGTCTGGCCATTATCAGACCTATATCGCCAGACCCTACTATTACTACTTCATGGCCTGGCATAAGGCCATATATATTAACCATTTCTTGTGCAAGGCCTGCTGTAAATATCCCTGAGGGGCGTGTCCCTGGAACTGTCAACATCTCTCTGGTCCTTTCTCTGCATCCTGTAGCCATAATGATGTTTTTAGCGGAAACTGTGAATTCACCATCGCGAGAAACAAAGCTTACATTTTTTTCTGGCGTGATTTTATGTACAAGGCAGGAAGTTTTAACCTCTATATCTTTGTCATAGACTATTTTTTTATATCGAGCTGCATACTCTGTTCCAGTCATTTCCTTTTTAAAGTATTCAAGGCCAAAACCAAGATGGATGCATTGGTTGAGAATACCACCCAACCCTGGCATCCTTTCGAGGATAAGTATGTCTTTTACTCCGCTTGAGGATGCTCCTGCTGCGGCTGCCATGCCTGCTGGTCCTCCCCCTATTACAATAAGATCGTATTTTTTATAATTCATTGCGCTTTATCAGCTCTGATCCTTGTCCCCTTTTAGTTATTTTATCAAAGGGAATTTCGAGTTCCTCCGACATGATTGCCATTATCTTACTAGTGCAAAATGCCCCGTGGCATCGACCCATCTGACTTCTTGTGCGGAATTTTATTCCGTCCAGTGTACGTGCCCCTCTTCTTATTGCTTCCTTGATTTCACCTTTTGTTACAAGTTCGCAGCGGCAAATGACCTCTCCAAAATCAGTGTCTTTTTTTATAAGAGTATTTCTCTCTTTTGTGTTGAGGAGGCGGAATCGTGGCATAGACTTCCTTTTTGGATTATACTTCTTTTTTTTTGGTAAAGTCGTGTTTTCTGCTAGTATATTTACGACATATTCGGCGATTGCCGGGGCTGCTGTAAGGCCTGGAGATTTAATGCCTACTATATTTATAAAACCATTTTGTTCCTCTTTGATGTAAAAATCTCCTTCTCGAGTGGTGGGCCTAAGGCCTGCAAAAGAAGCGATCAAAAGGTCTTCGTTTATTGAAGGTGCAAGTTTTTGGGCTGCTTTCAAAACCTCGTCTTTGTGTTTTTTGGTAGTTGTAATATCTTCTTTGTCGGTAACTTCATTTGAGGTTGGACCTATCATCGTATTGCCATCAACAGTAGGTATTATAAGTATTCCCTTGGTATGTTTTTTAGGTACTGGAAAGACTATTCTTTTTGTTAGCCTATCTGCATGTCTGTCAAGTATGAATTCCTCTCCTTTATATGGGATTATTATTGGGCACTTTATACCTGCCATAAATGAAATTTTATCGGCTGAAAGACCTGCAGCATTTATGACGTAACGAGATTCGTATTCAGCCTGATAGGTTTTTACCCTCCAGAAGTTGTTTATTTTTGCTATGCTGTGGACTTCGTTATCGCAATATATTTTTACGCCATTGGATATAGCATTTTCAGCCATTGCGTAAATAACCTCCCAGGGGTTAATAACTGCTGCTGTTGGACCAAGAAGAGCATACTCTATTTCCTTTGATAGCATGGGTTCATTTTTATTAAGCCATTCCCCATCAACAATTTCAATACCAGGAATTCCAAGCCGGTCACCATTTTCTTTTATTTCTTCAATGCTTTCTTTTTCACCCGGGAAGGCAACTACAAGTTCACCTGTTGGGATGAACGGAAAGTCAAGGAGGCGTGAAATTTCTCTGTAAAGAAAGTTTCCCCTTACGGCTAACCTTCCTTTTAGAGAATTATAGTCGTCTTGAAATCCAGTATGAATAATGCCACTGTTAGATTTTGATACACCGAATGAAAGCTCGGTTTCTTTTTCAAGAAGGGTAACGTTAAGCTGGTACTTGGCAAGCTCATATGCCATTGAGGCGCCTACAATTCCGCCACCTATTATGATAATATCTATCATTGAAATCTATAAAGGTATAATAATTAAGGCCATTGAAGAATATTTTCCACTATACGATCATTGTATGTATTGTAAGGCAGTTATTATTTAAGGTTGAAACCTATCTTTGCATAACGGCGGATAAGGTCTAAGATTTTTTTAGAATATTATTTGATTAAGTGCAATAATTTTCAACCCACCAATGAAGTAATTCCTAACAAAGTGTTCTTGTGTTATTTTTTTTTGAAGTAATAGTATACCATTTGAGCTAATTTTTGGTAGATCATTTTAACCCAGATTATGCAGTAGGCATCGTCACGAGGGTTCAGGCCGCAGTAGGTGGCTACTGCATAATCTGGGTTTGAAGGGCAATAAGCGCGAGAGGCAATAGGGGGAAAGTTTTCACTGGTTGAAGCCGTAGTGAATTATAGGGTTACATTGAATTTTAAGGATTACGGCCTTTTTTTAGAATGCTTTGATGTCTGTTATCATAAAAGCATTTTGTATTAAATTGATCTAATCTCCTGTTTCATAAATACAATATAGGAAATGGCAAAGCAGATAAAAGTTATGGCTATAAGGGTAATAATGTGAGGAATAACAACAGTTATGCTCTGCAACAGATTTAAAGGTCTGCTGAATCGCTTTAAGGAAAATTGCTCGATAGGTCCCATAAGTATTAATGATCTCGTTGTCTTTCTCGTAGGGTCAATGATTATAGATGTAGAATCATTATATAATTGCATGGGAGAGATTAGAGAAACTGCCCTTTGGATTTTCGCATGTTTCATTACGGCTTCAGGATTTTCCCGAGAGGTTTGATTAATTGGCACAAAGGTATTTGCCACTACGCTTGCGCCCATGGAAATGAAGAATGAGAAAAATATCCAAAGGGCCAACGTAGCTAGTGCTGATGTGGCAATACTTCTGAAAACAATAGAAAAGAGAATACTTATGCCTAACCAGAAGGATATATAAAATACACTAATTATTAGATATATAAATATCCTCCAAACCTCTTCTATGCCAGGTACAACACCAATTAGCGCTAACCCAAGCCCTGAGACTACGAGAAGAATCGAACTCATCATTATAATAATTGTAACCACGCCTGCTAAAAATTTTCCATTAACTATGGCATCTCTGTAAATAGGCTGAGATGCTAACTTGCTAAGCGTTCCATTACTTCTTTCTCTGTTAATAGAGTCAAAACCTAAGACTAGGCCTATAAGAGGTCCGAAGAAGGCAACAAATTGAACTAAAGAAAAAAGAGGACCCGTAGAGGTAAAAAGCATTAAAAATATGAATTTTGGTTTCGCAATTCCCCCAAGTTCATCCCTTAGGCTAATGCCTACCATATAGGTTGTAATTAAACTGACCATGGTAATAAGGGCAAATAAGATGACAAACCTGTAACTACTAAAATGGTCTTCGAGCTCTTTTCTTACGATAGTTCCAACACCTGTCATGCTAAACCTCCTGAAAATATTTCATATATACGTCGTCTAATGAAATTTCCCTATCTCCAACGCCCAGTTTTTCCTCTGCAAGCTGTTCAAGTGTTCCCAAGGCGATCATTTTTCCATTAATCATAATTCCTATCCTATCAGATATCTTTTGCACCTGTTTAAGGTCATGTGATGACAAGAGGACGGTTATATTTTTTTCCCTGCTCAGGGATTGAATATGCTGGATGATTCGACTGGTACCATCTGGATCAAGGCCAAGTGTAGGCTCATCTAAAAAAACAATTTTTGGTTCTTTAATAAGAATTTCAGCAATTGCTAACCGTTGTCTCATACCCCTGGAATAAGCCCCGGTTAATTTATCAGCGTCGTCTTTTAACCCTACTTTTTCCAAGGCCTCCTTAATTTTTTTTGAGCTAACCGAATCAGGGATATTATTCAGCCTTGCTAAAAACTGGAGATTTTCTTTTGCATTCATATCACTATAGAAGCCAATGTTTTCTGGTACATATCCTACGGTTCGTTTTACCTTTGTGGCCTCTCTTGTTGGATCATGACCAGCTACCCTTGCCCATCCTTTTGTAGCTTCAGTAAGTCCAATAAGCATAAGCAGGGTGGTGGTTTTCCCCGAACCATTTGGCCCAAGAAAGCCAAATATTTCACCTTCTTTAACATCGAAGGATAAGTTGTCAACGACATTATGGTTAAGGTAACTCTTGGTTAGCTCATGGGTTTCGATGACGGGTTTTTGATCCATATTTTATTTACCTCCTGCCAAGGGAAATAAACAGCCCAAACAGGCCAATGATAACAAGTATAATGATACCTATTCCTATCCATGCCCAAGCTGCAGATGCATTGACTGTCACCCTCATTTCAAGGTCATCGGAGGCTCTTTCACTCTTAACATTCAAACCTACAGCATAATCACCCACAAGGGCATCCTGTGATGGGGTGATGTTGACCTCAACCTGTTTGATCTCACCAGTTTCTAACTTGTCTATTTTCTCGGGATCAAATTCTACTTTCCAATTTTCTGGTTTTATTGATAAGAATTCCACACCGTTTATCATAGCTGAGCCATTATTTTTTACGTATATAGATATATTACCCGTTTTTCCTTGTTGTGTTTCCAGGGATAAGAGTCCCGTAGGGGTTCCCGCATCAATTGTATAGGTGCCGGTAATTATTACTTTAAGATTTCCTTCTGCCTTAGACTCCCCAGCGCTTACTGCAACGGGTATAATAAACTCTCCTGCATTGGAGAAACGGTCAGGCGTTACCACTACATTAATACTTTTACTTTCGTTATCCTTAAGCCTTAAACTGGATATGTATTTATCCTCATATGACGGTTTAAAATTTACCCGCCAATTTTTAGGGGCATCGGCAATGAGATTAAAGGTGTCCTCCTTATCGGTCTTGTTTTTAACATCAAGAGAAAACTCAAATTTTGCATCATTTGAGCCCCTTAGCACAGGGTAGGATGTGGTAAGTTCGATTTCGCCCTTCTCTTTCTTTTTTTCGAGCATTGTAATCTTAAGTGTATGAGATGAAGAAAGTTGTCCATCAGCTGTTTTTGCATCTACCTTAAACTCATAAGACCCTGGGTTTGTATCTTTTTCGGGTTCAGCAGAAAATTGTACATTTTTATCATCTCCACCTGATATATTTAAGGCCATGATTGAAAAACTATATGTTTTAATTTTAGCCTTCCATCCAGAGGGGATAGAAGATATAGTGAAATAAATATTTTCATCCCTTTTACCCTTGTTTTTCACATGGATGTCCACAGTTATATCATCGCCCTTGCTGATAATGATCTCCGGGTATTCAAATGCAATCGAAATTTCCCTTTCTAGTCTTTGGTCCTCCTCTTCCTCCTCTTTTGCAAGGCCTGGGGAAGAAGCGGACATGCATATAAAGACTGTTAATAGAAGTGAAATGATAAAGAATACCTTCCTGAATAAAATGTTTAATCCCATCTCTTCCTCCTGTGTCTGTATTACATCGTTAAGGCTAAAATTATATAGTTACAATTACCTTCAGTGTTTATTTTGGTGATAGATATGTGGAAAAGGGCTAAAGATTGGATATTGCTCTTTCCTTTTAATGGCATTTACTTTGGTATAAAATTGTTTAAAAGCTAATTCAAAAAATATTACTTGTCAAGATATGTAGATTTTAAAAATGTTTTGAGCCTGACAATTGATGAAAAGCTGTCCTGAATAAAGCTGCAAGAGATATAATTATGCTGTCAATCATATCCTTTAAGTCGCGTATTAATTTAGACATGACGTAAATAAAAAGTTCGGAAGTCTTAAATATTGACAAGCTCGTAAAATGACTTTTTACGAAACCATCAAATGTTGAGTATTATTTTTTATTTTTAGGATTATCCTCAAATGTTTTGATTTCAGCCTGCTTAATTATAACAGTTGTAGTTGGAACATCTTGAAGGCTTCCCTTTTCTTCGGTGGGGATATTTTCTATCTCCTCTACAACTTTCATGCCCTCTACTACCTTCCCAAATACACAATATCCCCAGCCTTTGATAGTTTTGTTCTTATAATCTAGAAAATGGTTATCTACTGTGTTAATAAAAAATTGGGAGGTAGCGGAATGTGGATCCATTGTTCTGGCCATGGCTATAGTTCCGCGAAGGTTCTTGAGCCCATTATCTGCCTCATTGGGGACAGGGGGTTTGGTTTTTTTTCTTTCTAAATCAAGGGTTAAACCTCCACCCTGTATCATGAACCCTTTTATAACACGATGAAAGATGGTTTCATTATAAAAGCTATCCTTTACATAGCTAAGAAAATTTTCTACTGTTTTTGGTGCCTTTTCTATGTAGAGTTCCAAGGCAATGTCGCCGTAATTGGTTTTAATATGGACAAAGGGATTTGCTGCTCTGGCTTCCGGCATTTGCATGCTGCATAGTATAGCTATAACAGCTGGAATAAAAAGTGTTTTCAATTGTTCCTCCTTGGGTAAAACATTGTATATTTATTAGCCACAGTTCGATTGTGGCTATGTATAGCGTAGTGTCTCATCTATTGTCCCGTCTGGAAGCATCCAGTCTGGATGAGGCTCCCAATTCTCTTCCATTTTATACCGTATGCAATTTTCCCAACTGCCTTTGCAATATTGGTCTATCCATTTCTTTTCCAATTTGCCTTTTTCATAATAGCTTTTCATGGGACAAACTGGGTACCATTTGCACTGTTTATTAGACATGTTAATACTCTAATTATTTTTTGATTGAGATATCATTCATTATCAATAAGCATTCCACTTGATTTTTATGTCAAGCACGGGTGTACCGTCTATTGCATCCAATCCTCTTACAATAAGCCTTGTACCTTCTATGCTCACGAGAGTTACGTCTTGTATGCCTATCCTGGAAAGCCTCTTGGCTGTTCTGGATGCAAAAACTCCAACCTCTTTGCCATCAAGTCCCCTCTTAAATACGGATTTCAACGATTTTACTTTATGCAGATAATATATGATTGTTAATTGTTCTTCCTCATCCAATCTGTACATGAATTTCTTTTGTGATGGGAGAAGCTCAATGCAGGATATGCCTTTTGGTCCAACTACCCCGAAATCCCTTTTGCTTATCCCTAACTTATTATGTATTTTTCCTATGGGATAAATCTCGCATGGCTTTTCATTTCCATACATACAGGAAAAGCAGATAACACTGCAATCAACGACACAACTTTTATCTGATGTGACAATTCTACCGCATTCTGAACACCTCCTCGTATTTCTTTCCATAATTCTCTTGATACCTGATAGAATTGAATAAACTATACGTGAGTAAATGGCATTATTATTAAAACTTTATTCCTTGTAAAGCAACTATTATGTAACAATAAAAAAGCAGGGTTAAACGTAAAATTTTATTGCAAGGTATTTCCCGGGCAACTATTGAATCGAATTGCTTGATATTATTTCAGTTCCCGTCAATCCCTTTACCGCTGCCTCAATTGATCTAATAGAAGTGATAAATGCTCGTTTGCCCCCTTTCTCAAGAAAGGCGATTGCTGCCTCTATTTTCGGGCCCATTGAACCGGGAGGGAAGTACCCGTCTGATAAATATTCCATGGCTTCTTGCGTATTAATAGTTCGTAAAAATTCTTGATCCGGCTTCCCATATCTCAATGCCACTCCTTCAACATCTGTAGCAATAATAAAAATATCTGCGCCAACCTCTTCAGCAAGCTTTGCGCTTGACAGGTCTTTGTCAATTACAGCATCAACACCAGAGAAGGTTCTTCCATAACGTATAACAGGTATTCCTCCTCCTCCGCAGCAGATTACAATAAAACCATTTTCGACAAGGCTTATTATTTCCTTTTTTTCCACGATTGTTATGGGTCTTGGAGAGGCTACCACTCTACGGTATCCCTTTTCTGTTTTTATTGTGGGATATGGTAATGTTGAAATTTCTTCTTTACGATAAACAGGCCCTATGGGTTTGGATGGCTTTAAGAACGCCGGGTCTTTTTCGTCTACAACAACATAGCTGATAAGGCTTACAAGAGGTTTTTGCGCGTCTGCACCCAGGGCCATAAGTTCACTATCCAAGGTGGATTCGATCATATAACCTATCTGGCCTTGCGTTTGGGCCACGAGTATTTCTAAAGGGAGCTTGGGAACCGAGGTACAACATTCCTGCTGCAATAGAAGATTTCCTACTTGAGGGCCATTTCCATGGGTTATAATTATTTTGTAGTCTTTAGATAGCCGTGCTATTTGACTTATGGGTGTTTTTAGATTCCTAAATTGTTCCTCTGCTGTACCTTTTTCACCCTTTTTGATTAGGGCATTGCCCCCAAGCGCAATTAATATAATTTCCTTTCTAGATCGCTTTTTCATAACGCTGGTTCTAATGGCGGCTCCTCTATACATTAAAGTAAAGATTTGGCCTTGAATGTATCAAATAAAATTTCCTCTAACAAAGGAGATCCATGATCCTTGTATTCGTAGCGAACACGAATAGCTTGCTTATTGATGGACAGGATTTGTGTAAGATGTATGGGTGTGGCAAATAGCACCAGGTCGCAATCAACACTATTAATAGTTTTTTCAAGATCATGAATTTGTTCCTCGCTATATCCCATGGCCGGCAGTAAGTGTCCAACATCGGGATAAAGCTCAAAGGTTTCTTTTATTGTTCCTGAAGCATACGGTCTTGGGTCAACAATCTCAGCTGCACCGTATGTCTTTGCAGCAATGACCCCGGCTCCATATGGCATTCCTCCGTGTGTTAGAGTGGGCCCATCTTCTACTACTAAAACGCGCTTTCCGTTTATTCGGCCAGGGTTATTTACCAAGACAGGAGATTCCGCCTTTACAATCTTTGCATTGGGGGAATATTTTTCAATATTGCTTTTTACCTTTTTTATCTGCCTGGAAGATGCACTGTCTACCTTATTTATAATAGCTATATCTGCCATTAACATATTGGTTTCACCAGGATAGTAAAGCAGTTCGTGACCTGCTCGGTGTGGGTCAAACAGGACGATATGGATGTCTGGCCTGTAAAAAGGGGTGTCGTTATTGCCCCCATCCCATACAATAACATCAGCCTCTTTTTCTGCCTCCTTAAGGATTTTACCGTAATCAATGCCGGCATAAACTACAATTCCCTCGTCTATCAAGGGCTCATATTCTTCACGCTCCTCAATTGTACATTGATTTGATTCGAAATCCTTATAAGAAGAAAAACGCTGGACCTCCTGTTTTCTTAAATCACCATAAGGCATGGGATGTCTTACAGCCACAACCTTTTTTTTAAAACCCTTGAGTATAGTGCATGCCTTCCTTGTTGTCTGAGATTTTCCACAGCCAGTTCTTACAGCACAAACTGCAACAACGGGCTTATTGGATTTAAGCATGGTATATGATGCACCTATAAGTATAAAATCTGCACCTCCCGCCATAGCTATGGATGCCTTGTGCATGACTTCAGTGTGGGTTACATCGCTGTATGAAAAGGCTACTAAATCTATGTTGTGTGTGCGTATAAGCTTTGATAACTCTGCCTCAGGATAGATAGGTATACCTTCAGGGTAGAGATCGCCGGATAATTCGGGCGGGTAGATTCGTCCCTCTATCCTTGGAATTTGGGCGGCCGTGAATGCTATCACATTATAACGGGGGTTTTGTTTGAAATAGACATTAAAATTATGAAAATCCCTTCCTGCTGCACCCATAATAATTACTTTCTCAATCATATCAATACCTCCCGAATGCATTTGATACCACTGCATTTTTTTAAGAAAATGTTAGTAAATTAGCAACTGTGTTTACATTTAATTTCAATGTGATTATAGCGGTTCGGCAACAAGATAAAGTCCAGGCAGACAAAAAAGCTTAAGCGCAACTAACCTATAATTAAAAAGTCAATTTTTTGGTCGTTTTGAGAAAATGGACAGCAAGGCTATTCATTTGGTTTTTACTCTTTAATGTCTTAGGGGGATAGTAAAAAGGTAACGAATTTGAATTTTAGTTTTCTTTTTATACTTTTGCTATGGTAGTTTTTTATTCTTCAAAAGGGTTAACATTTACTATCCATTGCGATTGCTGACCTGAATTTAAAAATTCAAATACGTCCTCCACATCAGTCCTATCAAATTCTGCTTTATAAGAAAGGCTTGATGGTTTAAAAGTATAAATGTTTGACGACAGTTTTTTTGTCCAGCCCACCGAAAGTTGGCTTCTAATATCCTCTAAATTAGATTTGTTTGAGGTATATATAAGAGTGCAATCATCCCTTCTATAGCTTTCAAGGGCAGCTCCCATATATGCCCAATAATGTGCGGCGGCTCTTTCCCACCATTCGGCATTTTTCCACCAATCCTGCACAAGATCCCTTCCTACATATGCAGGCGGTAAGTCTTGTTCCTCGCCATCGTTATTTTTATGTAGGAAATAGAGGCCATTCTTGAAATTATATACGCTTGTCAACCATTCCATAATATCTCGACCAACTATTAGAAATTTTGAGCCTGGCCATTGATTTCTAATCCAGTCCATGGAGAAGGCAAACTGATGTCTAAGTATCACTGGGGTTTTCCCCAAATTAATTATTAAATCAATTTCTTTGACTGCGTCAAGCGGCGGTATTTTATTATATCTCCACCAAAATGGGCTGTAAATACCGAAAGATGGGTGGTTAAGCAATATATATCCTGGTAAATCTTTGAACAGGCTGAGAGCCCATTTCGTTCTTGATCTAGGTGGACCTATGATCCATATAGGTGCATTATTTCTCATGATTCAGGTTAAGGAAGCTAGTAATTTTTTATAAGCAGTATATTAGGAACAGAGCACATCCTGATTTAACACATATCTGAATATTCTAATCAGGAAGCATAGCCATTTCAAGGGATACTTTGTTTTTTTAATAGTAACCCCGAATATTTTAAAATTAAGCATGTTAGCCTAATGAGGCGGAATATACCAGGCGATGAATCGTTAAATGCCTTATAATTGACACAATGTGATGGTTATCATATACTTGGTAAATATTTATATAGCTCTTCTATCATACAATTAAATCTTGATATTGTTATTTACTTTTAGCATATTAGACATTCAGGTATTTGATGTTTATTGGCCTGAGGGGTTTGCACAACCATAAAAATTGGGAAATTGGCTTCACGGGGCACGATTTTAGATGTTTTTCTTATGAACCCTGTCGTCCCCCGTTTTCGGGGCCTTCACTTCGTTCCGGCCCCGCAGACGGGATTTTCGCTTCAAGAAAGGAAGCGGTCGTCCCGTTGAAAGCGGGATTCGAGCACCCTAATACACGTTTTTGCTTTGAAGCCAAGTAAGACGCTGAAGGACGAAGAAGGTTTATTAGCGCAAATGATGGTAATTTTCTAAAGAATGAAGTAAGCCCATGTGCCTCAGGATCAGTCTATTACTATAACGCAGCTATAAACAATTAATCATTTCTCCCCCATCTAAAGGAGAGCGCTAGCTATGTTATTCAATAAAATTATTGTTATAGAAAACGATAAAGAGATAATTGATTTATGCAAAGGCGCATTCAACATTGAAGGATATAGTGTTAAATATGTACCTACTAAAGAAGAAGCGATAGAAATTGCTCATTCCGAAAACCTTGATTTAGCTATTATTGGAACGATACTCCCAGAAGAAAAAAGAGATAGTTTTTTTCTTTCCTTAAAAGAGAGAAACCCTGAGCTGCTTGGGGTGGTGATTTTATCCCATTACAGTGATAGCAATGTAATGATGGGAATGAAACAGTGCTTTAACGGCTTCATTAAATGGCCATTTGATGCTTACGAATTAAACAGGGTTGTTGAAAATACCCTTAATGCAGCCTCACTTTTAGGAGAAAATGCTTTACTAAAGGCCCTCATACCATTATACAAGCTTGGGGAAAAATTTATACAATCTCATACCATAAAAGAGGTGCTTGATGGGCTTGTTAATGCAGTAGCTAAGCAAACAGGAGCTACAAGGATTTCCGCAATGCTTTATGACGAAAAAGGAGGCGGGTATCTTCGTATTGTATCTTCAATCGGTATTGATGGTGAAATTGTCCCTAAAATTCAGAAAAAGTTTGGGGAAAAAATAGCCGGATGGGTTTTTGAAAAAGGAGAGCCCGTAATACTTAATGGTGGACCGAAAGACAACCCTGAATTTGCGTCTTTTTTAAGGCATAAATCCATTGTGGCCGCCATATCATTTCCATTTAAGGCAAGGGATAAAACCTTAGGAGTGCTTAATGTAAGCAAGGTCGAAGAGGGATGCCCTTTCAGTGATGTTGACATAGAAATGCTATCTGTTATTTGTGGGCAGGCAGTTATGGCAATAGAAAATGTAATGGCCATTGATGAAAGGACCGAAAAAATAAAAACGAGGGCTATTTTTGAGCAATATGTAGCACCTGAAGTAGCGGAACTTCTTATTAGCAGAGGAGAAAACCTGTTAGACTTAGGGGAGGTTAAAAATATTGCAGTTGTTTTCGCCGATATGAGAAAATTTACCTCTTTAGTCAGTCACGTGCCGCTCAAGGCCTTGCGAGGATTTCTTAATAGTTTTTTTGGGCTCTTCGCTGACATAACATTCAGCTCTAAAGGAACACTGGATAAGTTCTTGGGAGACGCTGCTCTTGCTATTTTTGGTGCACCGCTGTCTCATGATGATCCGGTGAATGCAGCTGTTATGGCGTCAATAGAGATACAAAAGGGATTTCATGATATTCAACAAGAATGGGCAGCAGGGGACAAATCTTTTGAGCAGGCAGGATTGGGCGTAGGAATAAGCTATGGAGAGGTGTTCCTTGGTAATGTAGGCTCAGAGAAAAGACTGGATTACACAGTAATCGGGACCGCTGTAAACATCGCTCAACGTTTGGCCTCAGAGGCGTCCTCAGGCCAAATACTTATTACTGAGACTGTAAAAACGTTCTTAAGGCCTGAATTTTTGATTAACCGGGAGTTGAATCTTCTATTAAGGGGTTTTGATGAATCAATGCCTATATACTCTGTTTATGTAGGCGAAGCACGTTAGAAATAGTTTTTTAGTTATCAATACGCAATTATATGCATTATATGTCATGTTTTTTAAAATGGGAGAAAGGTTTATGAGAATAACGTATGGTCTTTTTTTTACATTTCTATTCTTGATTTTTCCACTTCAGTCAAAGGGGTTGCCCCTGAGTGAGAGTAATATAAATGATCAGGTATCAATTTCTGTTGCAATATATAACAATAATCTTGCCCTTGTTAATGAAATAAGAAGGATCGAGATCCCTTCCTGTGATGGTGAATTAAGCTTTATAGGCATTCCGGCTCATATCATCCCCGAATCAGTTCTTGTAAGATCAATCGATAATGAAAGAGAATTTACTATTGTTGAACAAAACTACGAGTATGATCTTCTGAATCAAGATTCCGTGCTTGATAAGTACGTGGGGGAGAAGATAAAAATTGTTGATTGGAATAAATATAAGGATAGAAAGGAAGTTACAGAGGCGATTTTGTTGAGCAATAGGGGAGGGCTAATTTATAAAATTGGAAGTGAAATATATATTGGCCATCCTGGTTATAAGGTTCTACCTGGGTTACCGGAGGGTCTTACTGAAAGGCCTACCCTGAAATGGGTCTATGAAAGCTGCGGCAGTAAGAGCCCATATGACTTAAGTGTATGCTATCTTACAAAAAATATAAGCTGGAATTCAGATTATATTCTTATTTTAGGTGAGGATGAGGTATCGGCAGATATATCAGGTAAGGTTACAATAAACAATAAAAGCGGTGCGGATTTCAATGATGCTGCATTAAGATTAGTTGCAGGGGAAATCCATCAGGCAGAAAACACTTTTGGAGAAAGGCTATATGCCAAAAGGGATATCAAGGCATCAGCCGGTGATCAATTCAGGGAGCAGGCCTTTTTTGAATACCATATATACGATCTGCAGAAAAAAACTACCATAAAAGATAGACAGGAAAAACAGATAAATCTGTTTCAAGCAAGGGGCTTAAAAGTTGATAAAGAGCTCGTTGTTTATGGAAACAAGGGATATTTTACAAAAAGACTCGTAGGCCAAAACATAAGGCAGCCTGTGAATGTTTATATTAAATTAAAAAATTCCAAAGAGAATAACCTGGGCATGCCTTTTCCTGCGGGTATCATACGTCTCTACAAGGTAAGTAATCATGAGGGATTACTATTTGTAGGAGAGGACAGAATACAGCACATACCACAGGAAGAAGAGGTACAAATTCATGCAGGAGAGGCATTCGATGTTTTTGCGGAAAGAACACAAACAGACTATAAACAAACTACAACAAGGCTTCATGAATCAGCTTGGGAGATTACATTAAGAAATCATAAAGAAAAGGATGTTAAGGTAGGCGTTGTTGAACCTTTATCTGGGAATTGGAGTGTGGTAAGCAGCACTCATACCTTTAGAAAGATTGATGCCTTTACAATAAGGTTTGACGTTCAAATTCCCAAGGAAGAGGAAGTAAAAATACGATACACTGCAGAGGTTGGCCTTTAGCTATATGTGAGGCGGCGATGACCTATATAAAAGTAGCAAGAAGAGTTCATATTTATCAAAAAAATTTACCGCTTAGTAATAAATCGTATTGCATGGCTATTATATTCTCAAAGAGTTTCAGTAAAAAGGTTCTACGGCATATTGCTAAATAAAAATCCATGGCTTGAAATGTTATGAGGGCTTTGATAGTGAAAATGTACATGGAAGTTAGTGATTTCCCCTTTAGCCGAAATCTTCTTTGAATAGGTAATTTTATTTTTGAGAGGTTGGCCCTTTTGATCGCTCTCTTCCCAGAAGTTAGAGAAGAAATGTGAGGGAGCAGCAGAATGCTGAAATATATTTGCCTTAACTTCAGCGTTAATTATTCCTATGCCTGAAGAGGTGGAAGAATAATTTGGGGATCCCTTATCAATTGTATCCACGTTTCTTGGTAAATTGCAATCTGGATCAGAGAAGGACATACTGTTTTCTGCAAGTATAGTTTCATAATCTGACGACATCACTGTGCCTAAATTTGTCAAGAAAATTAAAAGAGCGCTTAGTCCAAAAATAAAAACATATCTCTTCATCATTAGATAGATCCCTCTTTATTCATTTCTATTATCTACATAGTTACGTTGTAAATTTTACAATTTATTTAATTTTAAAAGATACAAGGCCACTTGTCAACAGACAATGAAGCTCCTTGAAGTGAAACAAAAAATTCTAATAAAGATCTGGGCTTATAAAATGATTAAAAAACTCATCTTGTTTGATATAGATGGCACCCTGATTGATGCTGGTAAAGCAGGCACCTGCTCTATAAATAAGGCCTTTCACAAGCTTTTTTTGATAGAAAATGCCTTTGAGAATATAACATTGGCGGGGAAGACCGATATGCAGGTCATAAAAGAGGCGTTGGCCTTTTACGAATTATCCCCCAAAGATGATATGATAAGCGCTCTTTTATCAAGTTATTTAAAAAATCTCAAAAAGGAGGCAAATACTGAAAGAGGCCATGTAAAACCGGGCGTTAAAGAGTTGTTAGAAAACTTGAGTAAGATTAACTGCTGTGTCCTTGGCCTATTTAAGGCCCTCAATATGCATCAGATGATGCATACTTTTTATGCCGGAGAAAAGAGAATTATTTCGAAATAGAATTCAACCCAGATTATGCAGTAGCCATCTACTGCGGCCTGAAAAACCTTGTCCTGCCTTTGGCGGGATTGCTTCTCAACATATTTATTAATATGCCTTCGGCGCAAAATCG
>JAGYMO010000304.1 GCA_018400255.1 Deltaproteobacteria bacterium | reverse complement strand
AAAGGCCTGTCTGCGCCTGCCTGTGCGTGTCAGCACGCAGACAGGTGCATCGCACAGGCAGGCCTGTATGCAAATGCATAGGCAGGAAGGCAACCCTGAATCCCGCTTTCAGCGGGAAACCTTTTAACCTGTGAACGCTTACAATAGTATTTATCTTAAGCAATCTCGAAAAATGAAAATATCTTGCTCGTTGAAAGGCAGCCACCTTGCATATAATAAACCAGAGAGGTCCTTATGTCAATTTACTTAACTTAGGGCCCGTATTTATTTATTACAACATTCTTGATTAGAAATTATGTGTTGTAAAGTCCCGGTAGGATGTATATCGTAACTCAGTTTACCCATGCCTAATTTACAAAAGACATGACATTTGTAAGTTTATATGCGGTTATAACGTGATAATTATTTTGACAATTATGCTGTATATTGTTTATATATTGTCTTTGTTGATTAAATTATGGTCAAGGGCAGAACATAGCATTGATGTAAGTGAGGATTACGTAAAACGTAAAACCATCAGATTTAAGTTTTAAAAACGGATATTTTTCGGCATATAGTTAATGAAAAATGACTCTACATTCCTGGATCAATTTTCCCCGTATTTTTCGAAGATTGATGAAGAACTTGAAGGAATATTTACAACCAATGTTTCTTTAATAGCTGATATAGGCAGGCATAGCCTCCTTGGTGGAGGAAAAAAGTTAAGGCCCCTTTTTTTTATCTTATCATGCCGGCTCTGTAATTATAATGAAGATGACATGTATTCACTTTCAACAATATTTGAGTGTGTTCATGCGGCAAGTTTATTGCATGATGACGTAGTTGATAATGCTTTATTAAGAAGGGGGAAATCATCGGCTAATAAAATCTGGGGAAATTTTGCGGCAGTATTGGTTGGTGATTATCTTTTCGCAAGATCCGCTAGAATTGCTATAGATAAAAAACATTTTAAGCTATTAAGGGCGATTTCAGATGCTGCCATCAAAATGTCGGAAGGACAGGCCCTGGAAATTGTTAATGCATATAACCTAAAAATGACAAAAAGCAGGTATTTGAACATAATTACCTGGAAAACAGCCGAGCTTATTTCAGCCGCCTGTTCTTGTGGAGCGATATTGGCGGGGGAAAAAATGGAAACTATTCGATCCCTGAGGCGATTCGGTCTCAATATGGGTATTGCCTTTCAAATTATAGATGATTTATTCGATTACGTTTCTAATGAAAAGGAAACAGGAAAACCAGAAGGGAATGATATAAGAGAGGGAAAGGTCACACTTCCATTAATATATCTACTCGTCAATTTGGATGAAAAAGAGAAAAATAGCCTTCAGAGTTTGTTTAAAAGCGCAAAGACGTCAAAAAAGGACTACATAAAATTTATAGAGCTTGTTAATAGTAACGGTATTATACGGAAATGCCGGGACGAGGCGCAACATTATGCTGAAATGGCAGAGACAAACCTTGCTATTTTCCCGGATTCCCAGGCAAAAGAGTCTCTTTTAGAATTAAATCGGTTCATAGTTGAGAGAACCTATTAGGTGGGAGATAACCTTGCAAAAAGATATTTTGATTTGCCGTTAAAATCTTTTACGTTAGTTATAGGGTAATAAAAAAATCAATCT
>JAGYMO010000303.1 GCA_018400255.1 Deltaproteobacteria bacterium | reverse complement strand
AACATTATCTTTTAACTTCTAAGTTCGATACTTTCTCACAAGAACTTTTACGGATTTATCAGCTTTGTTTTACCTCAGGTATTTCGCTTCGGTAAAAACTCTTACTATCGAATATCGTTCTTTATCTTTCTTTAAAATTGCAACCAATTCCTCCCCTGCGATTGCCTTTACATAGGTATTTGAATCAAAAGATGAGTTTTTTCCCCAAGACAGTTCATTCTTGTTTGGATGATAACCATTCCTGATCTTGTGTGCTAATTCACAGGGAATCTCTACTTCCATCATCCCAGCTAGTACATTTTTTGATGGTATTATCGCCTCATCGATTGTATTAGTGGATAGCCTATGAACAATTTGGATGAGATTTAATGCATCATCAACATGAAAGGGACCACTTTGTACTCTCCGTAATGAAGTAAGGTGTGCCCCTACACCCAAACTTCTCCCTAAGTCCGCAGCGAGTGTCCTAATATAGGTACCAGAACTACAACCAACTTCAAACCAAATAACTGGAAGGTCTATTGACAATATCCGAATATAATCAATTCTTACATCCTTTGGTTGGAGATTGATAGCAATACCATTACGTGCCAATTCATATGCCCTCTTTCCATTATGATGAACAGCTGAATAAGAAGGTGGAACCTGCTTTATAGCGCCTATAAATTGGCCTGTAACATGTTTTATCATCTCATATGTCACGCTCCCGATATCTTTTTTATCAATAATCCTTCCTGTTAAATCCTGAGTATCTGTTTCTATTCCGAGTTTGAGCGACGCCTTGTACACTTTATCATGAGACATTAAAAACGGAGATAATTTCGTACCCTGGTTTAAAAGAACTATCAGTACTCCAGTTGCAAATGGATCAAGTGTACCTGCATGACCAACTTTTTTTGCCTTTATCAAGTCTTTAATTTTTTTTACAACCCCGAATGAGCTTGGACCAGAATCCTTATCTACTAATATAATCCCATCTGTTGCGTGCGATCTGTAGGCAATGGTCTGTGGTGTTTTGTTTAGCACTTCCATATATTGCTTATTGCTGGGTATGCCTCGTGACTGGTCAGTTTTGGCTGTACACTCTACCCGAGTTCCTTGATATACTCAAGGCACATAGAGTTTACCGATGAGTCAACAATAATAATCAGCTGCATCAATAGACATATCAATCAATAGGCAATGAATAGCGTCAGAGTGGTATCCCCTCTTTCCGAAAACGGATAGCAATGAACCATGAACAGGTATATTTTTTGATACTTAGACAACATTGACAAAATCTTAAAAAGTCTTTTACAAGCGATTTTGGTCACTTTTGGAAAATGACTCATGAAATGTTACGCGTTTAAATCGCCAAATTGTTTGAGGCATTTAGGCCAAGTTATTGGAATTCAGCGAAGCATTTCATGAATCCCAAAATGGGCATCATGAGCGAGTAAAATGACTTTTCGCGAAACCATCATTATTAAATCATAGAGGTATTTCGGATGGATTTTGAACTTAGCGAAGAGCAAAAGATGGTAAGGGATATGGCGCGAAAATTTGCCGAGCAGGAGATGGCGCCAATCTTACAGGAATATGAGCATGAAAGGAAGATAAACTTTGAGATCATAAAAAAAATGGGCGATTTAGGACTCCTCGGAGCGCATCTACCAAAAGAATACGGGGGGGTTGGACTTGATTATGTATCGGCTGCTATTATATGGGAACAGCTCAGTCAGGCAAGCTGGACACAGACCCTTAATTCTTTGGGGCATGGGGTTCTGGCAGGTACTATATTAATGAAGGCAGGCAGTGAGGAGCAGAAACAGAAATATCTTCCACCGCTGTGCAGGGGTGAGATGATTATAGCGACAGGTGCTGTTGAACCAAATGCCGGAAGTGATGCCTCGGCGGTTGAATCTAAGGCTACTCTTGATGGACGCGAATGGGTTATTAATGGTGCAAAAAATTTTATAAGCGCGGGGGGCATAGCCGATACCGTGCTTGTTTTGGTGCAGACGGACAAAAGTCTCGGCACTAAGGGAATGGCGCTTATTGCCGTGGACAGAGATACACCCGGGTTCTCGAGCAGCAGAGCAGATATGATTGGTGACTGGGCCGGTGATATTTCCAATCTTGCATTCGTCGACTGTAGGGTGCCGGAAGAAAACCTGGTTGGCAAAGTGGGCAGGGGTCTCCAGAATGCCCTCGCCGGCATTGATATGGCGCGTCTTTTCATATCCGCTGGTGCTATTGGCATGGCGCAGGCCTGCCTTGATGCCTGTATTAAGTACACCAAAGAGCGATATCAATTTGGGAGACCTATAGCGAGTTTTCAATTGGCGCAGAAAGCAATAGCCAAAATACAGGCTGAAGTTTTTGCCATCAGGTGGCAGGTTTATTATGCGGCAGAGCTTAAAAGTAAAGGCCTTCCACACGGAAAGGAACTTTCATCGGCAAAGTGGCTCTCTACAGAGCTCGCTCTAAGGGCATCAGCCGAGGCAATACGACTTCACGGTGCCTATGGATGCACGGAGGATTATCCTGTTGCCCATCACTACAGAGATGCTGCTATGAGTACTATACTTGGAGGAACAACTGAGATGCATATACTTACGATTGGGCGCGAGCTTTTAGGAACTAGTGCCATCGTATAAAAGATATGGTACATAAGCTATCTTGTTTTATAATTTAAAGTAATTAAAAAGGACATGGCTTATTTTTTTAATGAATCCTATCAAATAAAGAAGTAAACTAAATATATAAGATTGCATCTATTAATCTTTATAAAACCAAACAAAGTGATTTGTCTACATTTATGGATGGCGCATTAAAACATACTATAACGCAGGTTATGGAAGATTACCTTGAGGCAATTTACAACCTTTCAAGAGAAAAGAGGTCGGTAAGGGTAAAGGATATTGCAAAACGCCTCGGGGTTAAGATGCCTACTGTTACCAGCATGTTGAAATCCTTGAGCGAAAAGAAGCTCGTTGGGTATGAAAAATATGAATACATTGAACTTACAGAAAAGGGGATGAAGGTAGGACGTGAAATAGATCGGAGACATAGAATATTTCGAGGCTTTTTAACAGATATATTAAAGATAGATTATGAAGTGGCGGACGAGGATGCATGCAGGATGGAGCATGCTGTTAGCCCTTCAACAATCAGCGCCTTTGTTGATTTCATGGAATTTATTAATAGCTGTCCAAGGGGAGGGGCATCATGGCTGGAATATTTTGATGAATATCGGAGACATGGTCAAATAAAAGAAAAGTGCATAGAGCACATGAAAGAATTTGTGGAAGAGTATAATAGCAAAATTGAAGAGATGGAAAAAGGAGAGAAATGATGCCGCTTACTATGGCGTTAGATTTATAACGGAAGTCAAATTTTAGGTGAGGTATTTATGAAAACCATTGGATTGTTAGGCGGCATGAGTTGGGAAAGCAGCTCTATATATTACAGATGGATTAACGAGGGAATAAAGCGCAGGTTGGGGGGCTTGCATTCAGCGCAAATAGTGATGGTGAGCGTAGATTTTCAGGAGATTGAGGATCTGCAACATAAAAATAAATGGAGTGAGTCCGGTGAGCTTTTAAGTAGGGCGGCTCGCCAGGTTGAGGCTGCAGGGGCTGATTTTCTATTGATATGTACCAATACAATGCACAAAGTAGCCCCACTGATTGAGGAAGCGATCAGCATTCCGCTGATTCATATTGCAGATGCAACAGCGGAGGAGATAAAAGGCAAAGGGATAGGAACTGTAGGATTGCTGGGTACAAAATTCACCATGGAGCAGGATTTTTATGCAGGCCGGCTAAATGATAAGCATGGGCTGCATGTTATTACTCCATCTGAGGTGGATCGCGAGGTCATTCATCAGGTTATTTACAAGGAACTCGTTTTAGGCATTGTGCGGGAAGACTCCCGCCAGAAGTTTATAACTATAATGAACAAAATGTCAGAGCAAGGGGCAGAAGGAATTATAGAAGGCTGCACAGAGATAGTTATGCTTGTTCAACAGGAGCATACAACTATTCCCTTATTTGACACTACAGCAATACACGCTCAAAAGGCCGTGGAGATGGCCTTATCATGATTGTTGCAGCGGGCGGTGCTTTATTTTCTATTATTAAGGCCTAATGTTGTTAGATGGTAAAAGTTAGGTTTTTTCATTTATTACTATTTTCTGAGATAAAAAAATTTGTCATTAAACTCTGCCCTCTGGTTATATTTGTTTAAAGTGGAATTTCGGAGTTTTTCATAGGAAACCATATCAACAGATATTCCGCATTTTTCAAGCGCGTTTACAGTATCCTCAAATGTTGGTGGGCAGCCTTTGACAAAGATACCGTTAAAGGATTTGCTATGGATATCAATAAGCTCGACACCATAGCGTTTTGACAGAAGAGGATAGCCTAACATATTAAATATTTGATGAGTTGTGTATGTATGCCTGTAGCCCTTTATATATACAGATCCTTCACCAACAATAATCCTTTTTGCCCATAGTCCTTGAGTGCGATGATCATATCTTCTACCAAACGCGTGGTGGTGAAAATTCCATACAGCGGCATCGGGAAGATGGTCCCATAACCCACTAAATTTGGTTTTATAAAAACTTGATCTTCTACATTAAGGTCTTCAAGGCCATTACATAAAGAAATTGTCTCTATCAAAGAGTCCGGGGATTTTTTGTATTGTGAAAGAGAAACGACTGTTTTGTCCATATTTGTCCTCTATAGTTTGACAGCTTAGGGCAATCATACAAATTGAGAAATGGACTTCATGGAACGCCATGAACCTTCTGAATTGATTTCCTATGGCGCAAGAAAAACCTGATCCCCAAAGCGCTCAAACAATGCAGTTGAAAGGGCCTTAACTGCCTCTTGATCTTCAAATTCTACCAGAAGTTCACCCTTTTCGCCCACCACAAGTCTTCCATGTTGTTCGACAACCTTTGAGATCTCTGAAGGGTCTGTTGTCCACCAGTCTTTTGTCCTGAACAACAATTCTCTGCCCTTTAATTTCCTCGGTGTTACAAGGTCTATACTTCTAAACCAGGCATCCCATCCAATTTGTGCCGGTGCCTTTAGCACAGGGCTTACCGGGTCGTGATAGATTCTGCATCGCCCGAATAACCTGAGCCGAATCATTGTAAAATCTCCTTAATGCTATCACTGATTCGTTTATCATGTGGTAAAAATTTTTCCGGTACTTCGATGCCGGCATTATTCAGAGACCATGCAAGGCAGTAGGAATAAACATTTGCTGATGTATCATCATCTTTTAGCTTAAAATCCTGCACGTCTGTATTGTACCAGATTTTCTCGAAGAGAACCCTCGCATTTTCCCTAATGGTTCTTAACCTCGGGTCAAAGGTAGAAATTCCTAATTTTTTGATAAGGTTCTTCTGCACTATCTCCATGCGGGAAAAAACCTGACGCATATACTGAACAGATGGATCGTTTCCCCAAGTATCCATATTATTCACTACGATAAACTCCTATTTAGTCGAATATATTGTTTCTCAAGTATTAAGGTCTATTTTTCCGCTGATAAGCAGGAAAAATGAATGCACCAAAAAATTTTATGCCCATACAATATAATAGACCTTATTACCTACACCTTAAAGGCAAAAAATGGTTTTTTCTGATTTAGCCTGTAATGAGTAAATATTTCTATTACAGATACAATAGGATTGTGGAAAAAGTCAAAAGGAAAGCAAGCACTGGATCTTGAATCAGTTTATAGAGGATCTGCAATTACGTACTAATTTTTTGCCCATCGAGAGAAGATGGGAAAAAACAAATTGCTCTAAGTGACACATAATACAAAGAGAGAAGGTTAATCTTTTTTAGGCAGGCCGTAAAATAGATTTCGCTGCACCACGTCAATCATCTCTGACCTCTGACCCCTGAACCCTGATTTCCGACATAATATCGACTGAGATACGTTATCAGGATAAAGACGCATGAAAGAAAGTAGATGTGACTTCTCAAATGCGAGTATTTATGATATTCAGCAGTAAGCTATGTGCCTGATCCTTAGCTTAGTACAATGAAAATCAATAATCGTTAGAATAGTTTATCGTATATGGATAGATAGATCATTGTAGCATGAGGGCCTGTATCTATTGGCAGCACTCTTTATCTTTTTTAATTATATACCGGAGGATCATCATGGTAAATTTCGACTCATTCGAGGTAATGACTTTTGATTGTTATGGCACTTTAATTGATTGGGAAACAGGGATCTGGAGAGCCTTGGAGGTCATATTTCAAAATCACCGCATAGACATGGCAGCCGAAAAGGCCCTCGAACTTTACGGTGAATTGGAATCAGAAGCAGAGAGAGGGCGCTATCAAAAATATCGGAATGTGTTGCGCATGGTCTTAAAAGGACTTTGCTCAAGGGTCGGGTTTTCACCGACTGAAGCTGAGCTGAAGAATTTCCCTGAATCGGTAAAAGACTGGCCTGCCTTCCCTGATTCGGTTCTTTCTTTGAAGGCCTTAAAGAAGAAATATAAGCTTGCTATAATCTCCAATATTGATGATGACCTTTTTGCCTTTTCAGCACAGCGTTTGACCGTTCAGTTTGACTGGATCATAACCGCTCAACAAGCCAAGTCCTACAAGCCCTCCCTAAACAACTTTCATCTTGCCATGGAACGGATCGGGTTGCCTCAGGATAAGGTCTTGCATGTTGCCCAAAGCCTCTACCATGATATAGTTCCTGCAAAGACACTCGGTTTAAGTACTGTGTGGGTAAATCGTCGTCACAATAAGAAAGGCTGGGGGGCAACCCCCGAAGCAAAGGCCCAGCCAGACCTGGAACTTTCAGATTTACAGGCGCTGGCGCAAAAAATAGGAGTGATCTGAATCAAGATATAAACAAGTACATTGTAATCAAGTCGGCGAATTATTCTTTTAAGTCTCATCTTTTTCATTTCATTCCAACCATTAAGACTTTGTGTAGAAGCCCCTGGTAAAAGTTCAGTTCTAATGGGCTTTTCAAAATGATGGAGACCATGAAGGTTGTCTTTTTTCAGGTAAACCGAAAAAATGGCCTATTGTTATTTTATAAAATCTATACTATTGTTAAACCCAGATTATGCAGTAGCCACCTACTGCGGCCTGAAAAACCTTG
>JAGYMO010000302.1 GCA_018400255.1 Deltaproteobacteria bacterium | reverse complement strand
TTAGCCGCAGATGAATGCGCCTATAGTCGGGATGTCGCACCACTAAGCCCCGCCGTTAGCGAAGCGAATCGGCGAAACCAGGTGGTGCCACGGGCTTGCCCGTGGCACCACCTATAACCCTTACTGATACTGGGAAACGAGATCAATAATGTCAGGAGAATCTATGCCTAACTCCCTGACCTTTTTAACAGTTGGTACTCCGTCATGTGTCCATCCCCTTCTTTTATACGTAGCGTCTTTGAGGCTTTCGTACTGAGCTTCCCTGTATTTCCTCAAGGCCTTAAGTTTCTCCTCGGTACCCTTTCCTTCTGGGTCAAGTATATTCAATGCTTTGAGCTGGGCATCATACCTGTCTATACGTGATTCATATTCCTCTTTGGTAACCGGGCCCATTGCCCTGTATGGTATGTTATCATGCTCCCTTCTTCCAAAGCCCTGCCTCAAGTTAAATATCCTTTGAAAGTTGTAGACCTTTTCGCTCATTTTTATTAATTCGTCTGAATTAACATTTATCCCTGTTACGGCAGAAAAGTAGTCGACATACCATTCGACATGCTTCATTACCTTTGCAGGCTCGGGAGTGCTGCTGTTATCCTCAGGCACAATATCATTCCAGGGGAGTTTGCAAAGCCCGTTAAGGCCAAACCATGTTCTCCACATTGGAAACCAGTAAAGTGCCTCGGCCTTTTGTTCAAACGTAGGCATAAAATTGCTGACCATATCCAGGAATATCAGCCATGCCTCGTCGTGTTGCGGTCCTTTTAGTGTCAGGCCATAGCCACCTTGTTGCGCGAGGGATTCTTTGGTCATATATTCGGAAAATTCAAGCCCCTTAGATTCCATGCCAATATCTTGAAGTATTTCGGGATCGGCGCCATATTCCTTTATAAAAATGTTCTTCATTTTTCTGATACCTTGGCCTGCTATACCCCCAAAACCTTCACCCGTAGACATCTGGTGTAGTAGTTCCAGGGCTGCCTCTTTATTGCCAAATCTCAGATCAAGGCCCCCAGTAGCCTTTTTATCTATAATGCCCATTTCATAACATTCCATTACAAATGCCACTGAAGTGGCAACGGATATAGTATCTAAGCCATAAGTGTCGCAATAGAAATTAACCTCGGTAACAAAATCAGGATCATATATCCCCCAATTGGAGCCGCAGCCCGCAATGGTTTCATATTCAGGACCGTCTACCCAGACCTCCTGTCCTTTATAAAATCCTGTCTTCAAAGCGAAACCCTTTATTGTATGGGAACATGCTACTGAACAGCCCATCCAGCAACCGTCAAAGCCAGGGTCAAATTTGTTTCGGAAGGCCTCTTTTCCCAGTTTCGGTGCCTCCGGGTGACTTCCATACTTATAATTTTTAGTAGGCAATAGATCATAATCATTCATAATGGTAACTAAATGTGTTGTTCCTATTTTTGCCATTTCATTCTGCTTTGGGTCAAGAGTTCGTATTTCTTTGGTATATGCCCTCCCAGCCTTTTTTAGTCTTTCAAAATCATCCGGATGATTTATATCCGCGCTCATATTGGAAAATTTGACCACAACCGCTTTTATCTTCTTATCGCGAAAAACTGTGCCGGTGCCGCCACGACCGGCCTGTTTGTAATGAAATGATTTACGCGCGTTATCAAACCATGAGAAGTTAAGGCAGCCTATAAGGGTATGTTCCGCTCCACAACCAGCGGAGATGGATGAAATCGCCTTAAGGTTTCCCTTGCTATATTTATTGCCTAAGGCAGGTCCAAGCAGGTGAGTATCTGTGGGGAGTCCTTCAGCATCCTCTATGCTTACAACACCCACATCCCCATCTATCACAATAACTAAATCTTTTTCAGCCTTGCCTTGAATCTCCAGCGCATCCCAACCCGCAAATTTAAGATATGGTCCGAAATATCCTCCTACATTGGAGTCTATAATAGATCCAGTTTCAGGTGATACCGTAACTACTATGCTTTTTCCACTACCAGGAAAAAGGGTGGTTCCCCCAAGGGGGCCGCAGGCCACACATATTTCATTATCCGGCTCATCCGCTTCTATTTTTCCCTTTTTGGCATTCCACAGTAACCAAAGACCAAAACCACGGCCACCAGTGAATGTCTTTTTCATCTCATCTGTTACCGGCTTACTCTTAATTGTATTATCAGATACATTGACGTACAACGTTCTATTGTTATACCCTTTTTCAATTGGGCAAAGGGGATATTCAAATCGTTTCCAAACCAACGAATCATCACTCTCAACAAAGCTGCTAACCATTTTAACCTCCCTAATTATTTATTAAGATAAAGGATTATAATCAAATTTCATCCTATGGTCAAAGAGAAATATTATTCTTCTCAAAGGGCCAACTGCTAGGGCAATCCGCGCTATTTTTCCTGCCGTTTATGTATTAGCCCTTGCTGTATTATCAACTTTGCCGCATTGTATTTGTGTATTTTTCCCTGGCTCTGTCCATTAGCGAAAATTAATGGGCACAGGAAGATTACGAGCAAGGTAGGTTAAAGAGAAGCTCATAAAAAGAATTAATTAAAGGGAAACCATGTTCGAAAAGGCTTGATTCAGACTCAATCTAATTGATAATTTTAATCAAGTTCCCGTAGATCCTTCTCAAGAAATTTTATCCTATCCCTGGCCAGGTCAATTCGTTTTTTATGCGCGGCGTGCGCATACTTGATAAAATATCTGTACGCTTCGATTGCATCGGCTATCTCGCCTGAATTATCTAATATAACTGCCTTATTTAAGTAGGCCTTAGGGTCTTTTGGGTTTAGCTCTATCACTTTATTAAAGTCATCAATAGCCTTGTCAAGTTCACCCTTTTGGCTATAAGCAGTGCCACGGTTATAATATACACTGGCATTTCCTTCGCTAATCTCTATTGACTTGGTAAAATCAGAAATGGCTTGATCCAGTTGGCCTTTCTGGACGTATGCAATCCCCCTGTTTTGATAGGCCTTAGGGTCTTTTGGATTTAGCTCTATCACTTTGGTAAAGTCATCAATAGCCTTGTCAAGCTCACCCTTTTGGGTGTAGGCTGTTCCTCGGTTATAGTAAGAACTTGCATCCTGCTTGTTAATCTTTATTGCCCTGGAGAAATCAATTATAGCCTGATCAAGCTGACCTTTTTGGCTACGGCTGGTGCCACGATCATTGTAAGCGTTAGCGTACCATGGGTTTATTTCTATTGCCTTGCTGAAATTTAAGATAGCCTTTTCAATCTCGCCCTTTTCCCTATAGGCAATGCCACGGTTATAGTAAGCATTGGCATGCATGGGGTTTATTTCTATAGCCTTGGTGAAATCAGGAATAGCCTTGTCCACCTCACCTTTTTCCCTATAGACGATGCCACGGTTATAGTAAGCATTGGCATACGTGGGGTTTATTTCTATAGCCTTGGTGAAATCAGAGATAGCCTTGTCCACCTCACCTTTTTCCCTATAGGCAATGCCACGTGTATTGTAGGCAATGAAAAATTGAGGGGAAATCTCAAGTGACAGGTCTGAGTTTGAAATGGCATCATCAAACCATCTTTTGCTAACATATAGGGAAGAAATAAAATCAATAAAGCTTGAAATTATTTCCCTCTTCCCCATATTTCGTAGAAAGAATTTATCTGAAACAGATACGTTGGATTCTTCCCTGTAAAAACTATCCCCTAAGAATTCATCTATGTGCTGAACATCTAGATTAATCGTTTCATTAGAATCCTCGAAGCGGACAAGGATTTTGTCATATGCATTTGCACCGTATAATTTGAGTCCTATTCTCTCAGCTATGGAAAGGTAAAGAAGAGACAGGCCTATAGAGCCACCCTTTTTCTCATCTAGAACGAAGTTTAGAAACTGCAATCGGGGGTCTTCCTCGTCTGACATGATTGAAAAATTTTTAGATACGTATTTATTTATAGTATTTATTATCTGTTGTGGCTCACTTTTTTCGCCAATTTTGTTTAAAAGAACCAAGGCTATTTCGTCAACTATTTCCGTGTATTTATCTATATCTATGTAAACATAGGGGTTGAATAAATTTCGGTAATCATTTCTAGAGATCAAAAAAATAGCAGTAGCTAAATCTATCTGCTCATCAGGCAGATTGATTATATCCTTAACGGTTTCTGCCTTTAGGCCGCCAAGATGCTGGTTGGCAAGCTTAGTTAAGTCATTATTGGTTTTAATCTCGTTAGGCCTTTTAATCTTTATTTCTCCAGAAAGCCCTTGAATTGATGCCTCTTCCTTTATTTGAGTTAAGCCACATCCTGCAACCAAAAAGGCTGAAATAAGAACAGGTATAATTAATATATAACGATATTTCACTGTCAATCCCCTATATTGTCTTTTGAGTACCCTTATTCATGGTAGTTTTTCAAAGTAATAGAATCAAAAAGAGATATTTAATCCTTAACGTTACAAAAATTTTTAAAAATAAAAATACGGTTAAAATTCTACGTATTTGCTAAAAGGAAAAAATAAAATATGATAAAATTAGGTAATTGTCAATAATCCTGTTTGGGCGGCAAGCTCTTCAGGGTATATTGTAGTGTTTCGAGATATTAAACCCAGATTATGCAGTAGCCACCTACTGCATAATCTGGGTTAAAAAG
>JAGYMO010000301.1 GCA_018400255.1 Deltaproteobacteria bacterium | reverse complement strand
AGCCCCGCCGTTCGCGAAGCGAAACGGCGAAACCAAGTGGTGCCAAGGGCTTCCCCGTGGGGCTCCACTGGTATTTTTTGAACTGTCATAGGTTAATACGCTAGATTTGATACATGATATGTGGTGTCTATGCTACTTAGCCAGTAATTTTTTCGATTTGTCTTTCTATTGTTATTCGACATGTAAATCCTAATATGAGATAGACCCGTTTGCCTTGGATATATTCTAGAAAGGCCCTATTATGCTGTTTTAATTATAATTAATCCATTTTGCACATTCACCTTATGTAATAGTAATAGAATGAGGCCTTTTCCGTCCACAAAGAAAATAAAGAACACATGCGGAGATATTATCATAATAAGACCTTATGAGGAACGGTATTACTCGTCATTAATCCAGATGTATGATAGCTACAGCCCTCTTGGCTCAGTGCAAGGATTACCTCCAATTGAGAAGGAAACGCGGCACCAATGGGTAGAGGACATGATTAGTCGAGGCTCTAATGTCTTAGCAATGCACGGGGACAGGGTAATAGGACAGGCCAGTTTTTTTTCTATGCCTGTTAACTGGGTAGAGTATTTTATATTCATACATCAGGACTTTCAAAGAAAAGGCATTGGAACCGCGATGACTGTGGATGTGATCAAGTGGGCTCGTAAGGAAAACCTTTCTGCCATTTGGCTCAGTGTAGAGAGAAACAATTATATAGCAATATCTCTTTATCGTAATGTCGGGTTTCAACGTTTTCAGTCCAGCGGGTTTGAATTGGAGATGCTATTTACTATAAGTAAGGAATAAATATATATTTTGTTTTTCTATAAAGCCCGATCAGCAAAAAAGCCTTTAAATAATTAAACCCTTACTTCGCAAGAGATAAAAAATGATTCATTGTCCCTTATTACTGAGATGATTTAAAATGAAGGGAACTCTTAGCTAAATAAGGTTAACATAATAAAAGGAGATTTAAAAATGAAAAAAGAGCTAACCTTAAAAGGAAGAGTTTTTTCTGTGCCTGATGAATGGCGAGAAAACGCTTATATAAATAGCATAGAAAAATATCGAGAAATATGGAAACGTTCTATAGATGATCCTGATGGTTTCTGGGGAGATATTGGTGAAGAATATGTAAGCTGGTTTAAAAAATGGGATAAGGTTTGCGAATATGATTGGAATGAATCTCCGGAACATAAATGGTTTTTAAACGGCAAATTGAATGTTTCTTATAACTGCCTTGACAGGCATCTTGACAAGAGAGGTGATAAGGCTGCTATAATATTTGAAGGCAATGACCCTTCAGATAGCAAGGTTTACACATATAGACAGCTTCACGAAGAGGTATGCAAATTTGCGAATGTCCTAAAGGCAAAGGGTGTGAAAAAGGGTGACCGGGTTTCTATATATCTGCCCATGATCCCTGAGCTTGCCATATCAATGCTGGCATGTACTAGAATTGGTGCAATACATAGTATTGTATTTGGTGGATTTTCAGCGGATTCCTTAAGAAACAGGGTTCAGGACTGCGAGGCAAAGGTATTGATATCATGTGACGGCACATTTAGGGGGAGCAAGGCTATACCAACTAAAAACAATGCTGATGAGGCATTAAAGGATTGTCCGAGTGTTGAAACAAATATTGTAGTAAAAAGGGCAAATGTAGAGGTGCAGTGGAACAGCAAAATAGATGTGTGGTATCATGAAGAAATGAAAAAAGTAAATAATCAATGCCCAGTAGAAGAAATGGACGCAGAAGATCCTCTTTTTATTCTTTACACATCTGGTTCAACAGGAAAACCTAAAGGCGTTTTGCATTCTACTGGGGGATACCTTGTCTATACCTCTTTTACACACAAGATGGTGTTCGACTATCATGAGGATGATATCTATTGGTGCACTGCTGATATTGGTTGGGTCACAGGGCATTCTTATATTGTATATGGCCCTCTTGCCAACGGTGCAACCTCGATTATATTTGAAGGTGTACCGACCTACCCGGATGTAGGAAGATTTTGGGATGTGGTTGAAAAACACAAGGTCACTATATTTTATACAGCGCCTACAGCTATAAGGGCTATTGCAAAGGAGGGGGAGCAATGGGTAAAGAAACACGATGTCAGTTCACTGAGACTGCTTGGAACTGTCGGGGAGCCTATCAATCCAGAGGCATGGATGTGGTATCATGATATTGTAGGCAGTGGGAGATGCCCTATAGTGGATACGTATTGGCAGACAGAAACAGGTGGAATAGTTATAACACCATTCCCTGGGGCTACTGATGTTAAACCAGGCGCTGCTTCCTGGCCTTTTTTTGGGATCGAACCATGTATTGTAGATGATGACGGCAATGAATTAGATGGGGAATGTCAAGGCGCCTTATGTATAAAAAGACCTTGGCCTGGGCTTATGAGAACGGTATATGCTGATCCCGAGAGATTTAAGGAAACATATTTTGTACAGTTTCCAGGTAAATATACGGCAGGGGATGGTGCGCTACGAGATAAAGATGGCTATTATTGGATTACCGGCAGAATTGATGATGTTATTAATGTTTCTGGTCATAGGATGGGAACAGCTGAAGTAGAAAGTGCGCTTGTTTCACATCCAAAAGTTGCAGAGGCCGCAGTTGTTGGATATCCCCATGATATAAAAGGGCAATCTATTTATGCCTTTGTGACGTTGAATAGCGGCGTAGAAAAGAGTGATGAGTTAAAGATGGAGCTGATTAAGCATGTACGCAATGAAATTGGGCCAATAGCAACACCGGAGAAAATACAGTGGGCAGATGGGTTACCCAAGACTAGAAGTGGGAAGATAATGCGTCGAATTTTAAAGAAGATTGCCTCCGGAGAGATAGACAAGATTGGTGATACTACTACCCTGGCAGAACCAGATGTCGTTGAACAATTAATAAAGGAGAGGATGTAAAAGGCAACAGGTGAGCGTGAAAAAATGCATCAGTGTTTTATTTATTAATAGCAAGACAGTATCAATA
>JAGYMO010000300.1 GCA_018400255.1 Deltaproteobacteria bacterium | reverse complement strand
GGTGCGACATCCCAACTATAGGCGCATTCATCCACGGCTAAAGCCGTGGCTTTCTGCGGTCGGGGAAAAACATGGAGAATTGGAATTATGACTAAAAATAGAGTTTATACTATAAAATACTTAGTGTCTTTTTTAATTACTACTCTTGGTATACTCCTTGTAGTCATACTTCTTCCATCAAATCTCTTAGGTAACCAAACATTTCCAAGGGAGAATGCTATTGTAAAGGCAGCCAGAAAGGTAAGCCCCGCTGTTGTTAATATCAGCACAAGTAAGATAGTAGAGAGGGGAATAAACCCTTTTTTCTCCCAGGAAGGCAGTGATTTCTTTAACAAGTTTTTCAAGGATTTTTTTGAACCAAGAAGGGAATATGTAAAAAACAGCCTTGGCTCCGGCGTAATTATTGATGGAGCCCACAAATATATATTAACAAACCACCATGTAATTGTAAAGGCCTCAAAGATAACTATTACATTAGATAACGAAGAGGAATATGATGCCAGGGTTGTGGGTACGGACCCGGAATCCGATCTTGCTGTACTAAAGATCGAAACGAATTCCGCCATACCTGCCGTTACAATGGGGAGGTCAGATGATTTAATGATTGGCGAGACAGTGATAGCCATAGGCAATCCGTTTGGACTTTCCCATACAGTAACAACAGGTGTAATAAGCGCTATTAACAGATCAGTAAGAGCTGAAAATAAAACCTATCATAATTTTATACAAATAGATGCATCCATCAACCCAGGCAATAGCGGTGGGCCACTTGTGAATATAAATGGAGAGCTTATTGGCATCAACACAGCCATATATTCCGGTGCAGAAGGAATTGGCTTTGCTATTCCAATTAATAGGGCAAAAAGGATTGTCAGTGACCTCATAAATTACGGTCATGTTCACACGGCCTGGTTAGGCATTAAAGTCCAGAATTTAACTGAAAAATTGGCGAAATATTTTCGCATGCCTGGAATACATTCTGGCGCACTTATCTCAGAAATTGTTTCAGATTCGCCTGCGTACAATAATAATATTAAAAGGGGTGATATTATTACAGAGCTCAACAGGCATACAATAAATAGCAGCCGAGACTATTATGATGAATTGTCCCAGCACACGGCTGGTGAAATGCTTAGCCTGGTTCTCTTCAGAAATGGGAAGAAAATAAAAGTAAAGATAAAGGCCGCTTCTTTTCCGTCAAACCTTGCCCTTGATTTTGCATTTGAACGATTTGGCTTCAATGTAGAAGAATTAAATAAACGCCTGTCTTCAAAATACGGGCTTAACCAGAGCGAGGGATTGGTAATTATCGATGTTAAGAAAGGCTCTCAGGCATACCATATAGGCATAGAGCCTGGCGATCTGGTAATAGGGATAAGTGAGCTCACATTGAAAAACAAGGAAGATTTCAGAAAGGCAATAATCAGATACAGACTAAAAGAGAGCGTTACGGTTCTTATTCAAAGAGGATGGACCGTCTATTCAGTTCCATTTAAGATGTGATAAGCCGGGTTCTTTTTTGATGTTACGTTCCTGATTCATTTACTCAGAGCGCAATAGTCTCAAAAATCAATGATTCCCAATGCCTTTCGAAGAATGACAAGCGCGTCACCTACTGTTATATCTCCATCAGGGCATGGCCTTCCAAAGGAATCAAGAGGTGCAACATCACCGTGGCATAAATCTGCCTCTGCCGGCATCTCAAGACCCAATGAAAAACGCAGGGCAACCAGGGCATCGCCCACATTGACCACCTCGTCTCTATTACCAATCGGTGCTACGTTGCCGTCAGGGATATCCGCCCCAAATACGGCGGCTACCTTTGATGCTAACAACATGTGAGCTTCCGTTGTAGGATGCACATCATCCCAAAATAGATACCTTCCATCATTAAGGTAATTCTCATTTATATAAAAATTCGGACAGACATCTGCTGCATTAGCAAAGCCATATTTATGCGGGTTATCAACAATATCTTCAAAAATCGTAAAAACATTAAAAAAATATATAGTATTATATGGATATTGGTCTTTGAGATTAGAAATAATATCCTCAAGTTCGTTGTTAAACAAAATGGTTCGTTCCTCGTAGTCGCTGTAGGTGCTTTGTGACTTGTTCATCTTGGGTATTGCCCCGAGATTGGGAAGAGTTAGAACAAGGATATTGTTGAACCCATGCGCAGCTAAAGCCTCAAGGCATTCGGCTATATTCTCTGAAGAAGACGCATAATCTTTTCTGTTATAAATTAAAAAATCGTTTGCACCTATCCAAATAATAAATAATGAATTTGATCGCATATTTGTCGAAAAAGGCCGTTTAATCAGAAAACTATCTATCTGTGAAGGTAATCCTGGTGGAGCCAAACTATTGGTAGAAGCACCTCCATAAGCATAATTATATAAAGACCCATCAATTTGTAATTTATCGGCTAAATATTCAACCCAAACAGGCCCGTTCGAGAAGCGACCTTCGTAATATTGCCTTGCATCAGGTACCAATCCTTGTGTTTGGGTATAAAGATTACCGTTATCAGATAGACTGTCACCAAATATAACGATATCGCTAAATTCAGTAGAAAAGGCCTCAAATGGAGTTATCAAATATATAAGTAAGGCACAGTAATTTAGTAGTTTTTTCATTTAGAAACATATACTATGCTTAATGTGATTGCCTAATCAGAAAGGCGCTGTAGAAATCAAACTCTCAAAAATGATAGTTTCGCAAAAAGTCATTTTACTCGCTCATGATGCCTATTTTGGGCTTCATGAAATGCTTCGCTCATTACCAAAAACTCGGTCTGAAT
>JAGYMO010000299.1 GCA_018400255.1 Deltaproteobacteria bacterium | reverse complement strand
TGCGTAAATGGAACTATAGTAGGGGCCAATGATTGGGACTATAAAATGATTGCCCTTAAAGATGGCATTGGTGGACCCAGCGATGACATGTGTAATTTTTTACTCGATAAACTCTGGCCTTCATGGGGTGCTCAAGTAGTTACAGTTTCAGAAGCCCTTGGTGAATAACAATTTAATCTTTTTAAAACTTCCTCGCCTTTAATTATTTCTACGTATTATTTATGAGCATCAAAGAGAATGCCCAGTATCAAGCAATAATTGGGCATTCTCTTTATTCAAAAAGACTGATAGTGCTGCAGCATATGCGATATAGCAGCTCTTAATTTTTAGGGTAAAAGGCAAGAACAACATATCTAAAACAGGGAGGTAGAGAGATGAAAAGGACATTAATAATTGTTGGATTAGTCATTGTATCTATTTCATTTTTTCATGGTTGCGCAGGTTTAGATGTCTGTAAGGCACCTAAACCTGTACAAACTGAGTATATGGTGAAAAGCCCGGATGGACCAACTATATATGTTGTAAGAAAGGCTCCTTACCAATATAAACCGACAAAAGTTGTTCTTCTTATCCCGTGGGTAAAAAGTGGGTCCACGGTTTATAACCTGCCTGTAAAAGGCTACAACCTTATGGATTACCTTGTTTCCAAGGGATTTGTCACCTATGCAGTGGACCATAGAAGCTATGGGAAGAGTACGAAAACAAACGGGCTGGATGTCAGCGCGGATAATTGCGGAAAAGACATGAAGGCAGTCGCAGACTTTATCCAGGACAAGGAAAATGTTGAAAAGATTAACGTGGTTGGCCTCTCTTTTGGAACAACGATTTCTCTGTCGCTGGCTGCCAACTATCCTGAAGAAGTAGAGCGAATGGTGTTAATGGGTCTTCCATATAAAACAGTTAATGACAAGGTTAAAAAGGCAGTTCATACTTTAAGTCATATGGCGGAAACAGGCAAAACCTTCGTACCATCGAACCCTGTGTCTGCAAAAGGACTCTGGTATAAGTACGATGAGAATGTTTTGAATAAATTTGTCGAGATTGTGGAAAAAAGAACTCCAGAGATTCCTACAGGTCCTTTTATAGATGCAAGAGATGGTCGCCATGCAAAGTATGTACCAATGATTAAATGCCCTATTCTATTTATGCTTGGTGAGTATGAGGTTTTTGTCGATTTAGAAGACGCATTGAAGGGGTTTAAGGACTGTAGTTCAGAAAAAAAGGCATATATGTTGGTCGGCAACGCATCACACGGGTTGGTCCTGGAAAACTCTCATGATCTTGTGTTCAGGACAATTTATGGATGGCTTTCTGATTAAACAATAGGCCCGCCCGGATAAAAAACGGGCGGGTACCGTGGAGCCCCACGGGCAAGCCCATGGCACCACTTGGTTTCGCCGATTCGCTTCGCGAACGGCGGCGTTTAGCGGTACGAGATTCCAACCATAGATGCATTTATCCATAGCTAAAGCCGTGGCTTTCTGCAGTCGGGGTAAAAGCAGTATTTGTCATTTAGAGATCTAATTGGTATAGTGTAAATAAACATCAAAAAGGGAGATCAAAAAAATGAAATTCAACTATGCATTCATATTATGTATCGTCTGCATTCTTTTTTCCTTCTCTCCAGGTGAGGCCAAGCAGGCAAAGAATCTGAGCGTGTCTGAGGAAGTTGAGCAGATAAAAAACATGGATATTGCTCACGTTGATCCTGTTACCATTCCTGACGGCGCATATACTGGTGAGTTTCCTTTCAGGCAGAAATACATGTACCGTGTGAAGGTTACCGTAAAGGCGGGGAGGATAGAAAATATTGAAGTGCTGGAGAATGGAACGGAAAATGAATATGCCCAAAAGGGACTGGGGGTGATTCCCCGCATGCTGAAGGAACAATCCCCGGAAGTGGATGCCATATCAGGCGCAACTGTCTCATCAAAAGCCCTTATGAAATGCGTTGAAAAGGCACTGAAAAAAGCGGGTGGAGGTAAATAAATAAAAAGGTTTTTGATACCGCCTGGATCTTCCGCTTTATGTCATGACGAGGTGTCACAAAAACGGAGTTAATTTGATGTATGAACAGGGTGTAATAAGACCCCCGAGCGAAGCCTGGAGCCTACTTATCAGGGTTACGAGAAACTGCCCCTGGAATCAGTGCCTGTTCTGTCCGGCATATAAGGGCACTAAATTCTCGAGGCGCAGCGTTGAGGAAGTCAAGGCAGACATTGATGCCATGGCAGGAGAGTACGGCAAAAATATCCACATGATTAAAACCGCATTTCTGCAGGACGCCGATAGCCTTATCCTGAAAACGGAGCAGATCCTGGAAATACTTCGGCATCTCAAAGCCAGGTTTCCGGGCATAGAGAGAGTCACGACCTATGCCCGGGCGAATACCCTGAAGCGCAAGAGCGTTGAAGAGTTTCTACAATTAAAGGAGGCGGCTGGCCAACAACGGCTCTGATAATCTGACCGGCTTTTCCGAAATGGAACTGCTGGCCCCGCCCGATATCTTCATGGAAATCACCGTCCCGGAAGATGGCGCTGATTTCGCCCTGGGCATCAGTCAGCCCATCGTCGCCGACGCCCAAATCCTGAACATGGAAAAGGCCATCGAAAAGGTCGATTTCTTTGTCAATGACCAGCTGGTCGGCACGCAGGACACGGCGGACGGCACAGAGTATTCTATGGACTGGGCCGCCCCGTCCACCGGCGACTTCACGTTCGTCGCCGTCGCCACCGACACGGATGGGACCATCTGGCGTTCCGACCCGGTGACCGTCCATGTGGCCTACGAGTATGAAGACGTGACCGATGATGATGAAGGCGCAACGGTCACTTTCAGCACCCAGATTAATGAAGGCGAAGGCGCGGTC
>JAGYMO010000298.1 GCA_018400255.1 Deltaproteobacteria bacterium | reverse complement strand
GGCCGCAGCCTCGGCCGTTCCTGAACGGTCAGCCGCCACAATGGCGCCAGCCGAACCGTCCAGGGTGAACCGCAGCTTCCGTGGCGCTGGCCAGCAACCCAGCCAGCTGATCAGCCCGCGGGCGATGGGGCTCGTGTTGAGGGCTCTGACCCGGGCCCTGCCGGTGGTGTGCCTGCTGCTCAGCCTGCTGGGGCTGGCCCCTGCGATCGCCCAGGCCTCGCTCACCACCAACAGCTATGACGGCAACATGAGCCCCATGTGGTAGGGATCACCACCGATCCCTGTTTTGCCAAGTGGAATGCGTGCCCTATGAAATGCGAAGCATATTTCATCGGGGGGAGCATATTCCACTGGGGCCGCTGGTTAATGAGTTCTTTTTGTATTAATGGTTTTTATCCGATGTGAACGTGGGAGCCTTTGTGGTCATTTGGACAAGCAGACAGTTAGTAATATGTGTAAAAAAATGTGCAGACTTATTATATATTTTCTCATGTTTATTGTAATAGGAAGTGGATGTGTAAGTGATTATAATGCGCTTGGTGTTAGGCTTTTTAATGAAGGGAGATTTTCTGATGCCTTTGAGGCATTTGAAAAGGCCTATAAGTTGAATCCGGAATCAGCCTTTTCCTTAAATAACATTGGCTATGTTTACGAGATAAGAGATGAAGATTATCAGAAGGCATTTGAGTTTTACAACAACGCGTTAAAGGCATGTCCAAAAGAGGCGGTTGGTAAAAGCACAAACCCAAAGATTAGCCAAGGGCCGCTTGAAGAATTGATAAGGGAAAATTTAGAGCGCGTGTGGATTAAGATTATGAGGAGCAGAGAGGAGAAGGTTAAAATTTAGACATTAGAGTGCTTCAGGAAAATTTATTTCTCGGGACTTCTATAGCCAAAGCCGAACACGCCAGGGATACCAACATTTAGACCTGTTCCATGGACTACCTTACCCCAGCCACTGGCCTCTGCAATGATAACGTCTCGGTCTTTTATCATAATTTCTTGATCCTGAGGTCTTGTTTCCAGGTCTAGCTCTATTACCTGTCTCTTACCGTCTTTTTGATAGCGTATAAGTGTAAGCATGTTTTTTTTTGCATAGGGGGCAAGCCCTCCTGCCGCTAATAAGGCCTCTCTCAGCACCATTTCCTGCTTTATAAGGTATGAGCCTGGCCTTCTTACAGCCCCATCAACAAAATAGCTGCCGGCCTCCGGCACAAAAACAATATCCCCACCGTTGATCTCGATATTATGCTCTGTGCGCCCTTCTTTAATGAGCTTGTCCAGATCTACCATAAAAGAGGAGCCTTTTTGTTCTGAGACATCCCCCATGCGCCTAACCTGTACCGTAATGCCTGCCTTTTCACTTAAACCACCAGCCAAGGCCAGAACGTCAAGGAGTCGTTGTTTTGAGGGATAGTCATAGGTTCCAGGATTTTTTACCTCTCCAACAACGGTAATCCGCTGGCTGAAATGCTCCACTACAAAGATGCTGATATGAGGATTTTTTATATACGTTTTGCTGTACAGTTTTTCTATCTTTTCCTCTGCCTCACGGGCAGATAATCCTTTAACCATTACCTGGCCTAATAAGGGCAGCGTGATATAGCCCCTTGAGCTGACTCGAGCCTTTGCCCCGAGTTTTTCAGCCTCAAAAACAGTTACCTCCAGTAAATCCCCAGCACCAAGAAGATAATCACTTGGGTCAGTATTCATTTGCGCGGAGCGGAATAGCTCTGAGTTTAGCTTCGATATTTCAACACTTTTATCTATTTTGGCAGTATAATTTGCTACCATAAATTCTTTGGAGGCATTCTGATTTCCTGCACACCCAAAAACGGTTGTCAGGCATATTAAAGCTGCGATAAGGGGATAAATAATAATATCTTTCTTAATCTGCAATTTTGCCACCTCGTATAAGAAAGCCTTGAGAAATATCTTGATTTAAAAATGTTTTGTTATGCTACTCAATCAGCCATCCAACTCCCTTGTTCTTATAATATAATATCCCCCGACGCAAATTTTTTGTGCCGGGGGATATTATTTAAAGGCATCCTGAAAGACGAAAAATTGGATCAAGATAAAACAATATGATTGAACAAAAGGGAATACGCCATGCTTCGTTTCTTTTCTTTTATATTGTTTAAGAGGCTTTTTTACTATTGCTAAGCTGCGTTGTATATTTTAAGTCTTACCAATTTTTAGGGTGTATGGGGACTTCCATCATTGCTATCGTCTTCACGTAGATCACCTAAAATTGGTATTCCTGCGCCAACACCTCCCAAAAATAATAGTGCTCCTAATTTTTTATCTCCTTCAGATGCGGCGCCTCCAATTAAGTCTGCTTGGGCCAGAAGGATTCGGTTTCCTGCAGGGATCATCTTGTCTCCCTCAATGGTTGAAACTAACATTGATCCGCCCTCAATAATACCGAGTTCTATGGCCTTTGAGGTAACGGAAACATATCCTTTTAGTGGGCCGCTGTTTGTAGATGCCTTCAGCATAACCTCCTTGACGGTAAAAACGGTATTTGGGGTTTTGAACATCAAAGATTGGGGCAATGAAGAGAGGGCAAAATAAACCTTGCCTTCCTTAACGTACAGCTCACGGGTATCTGAATCATCAGTGATAGAGAACAGGCTTCCGTCAGTGGCAACCAAATACAGATTTTCCATTTTTATCCCGCAATCCCCCTGACACGTCAGCATGGTGTCTTCTGGAAGAGGTGCTTCCTTGGTAAATTCGCCTATTTTTTTGTCCCCCTGTAGCATTGTAACCTTCTGAGTCGGCATTATCCTGGAAGTGCTAAGGGCTGAGAAGACGCTTGTGCCGGCAAAGGTCAGTATAGCAAATAATGCAACGAGAGTTATTATTGATTTTCCTTTTATCGATATTCTCATAGGAGGCCTCCCTTTTGTTTTAATTATCAGAGAATGTTTTTTTAAAAAAAAATCAACTTCATTCTCGAAAAATAATTCATATTTGTCAAGGAAAAAAAGACGTTATTTGCGTTTTATCACGCCCTATTCTTTTTTTTCTCCATTTTTCTTCGCTCCTCATCCCTAACTTCTCTTCTTAGTAGTTTTCCAACCTTGGATTTTGGAAGCATATCCCTGAATTCTATATATTGTGGCACCTTGTAGGAGGCAAGTCTGTCTCGGCACCATTTAATCAATTCAGCTCCACCTACACCCCTCGCGTCTTCCTTTAATACAACAATTGCCTTTATTCTTTCACCAACCTTTTCATCAGGTACTCCTATTACACATGCACCAATAACCGTTGGATTGTCCTGAAGCGCTGCCTCAACCTCTGAGGCTGACACCCTGTACGCCTTGTGCTTGATAATGTCAGCGGAGCGTTCTACATATACGAGCTGTCCATCAGTATCCTGAAATACAAAATCACTCATTCGGTAATAGACCTTGCCACCTAAATCAACGTAGGAGTATTCTGTCTCTTCGGGTTTATTCCAGTACTCCTTAATTGTGTAAGGGGATGTCACCAAAAGCTCCCCGCTTTCCCCAGGCGCTGATGGCTCAAGGCTATTAGGATCTACCACAATACATTCTCTGCTCTTTAAAGGCATTCCTATGGTGTTTGCTTTGGGATCTTTCTCAATTCTGCTATAGGTTACATGACCAGCCTCAGTGGAGCCATAAACTTGATAGATAGGAATATGAAATTTTTCCTTCCATCGGTTAAAGACCTCGGCAGGTAAAACGTCTCCCCCGCAATAGCAATAGGTGAGCGATTTAAGGTCATATTGTTCTAATCTGTCATTATTCAGTATCATCCGGTACAGGGCTGGCACACCCAGGAGCCATCGAGCCTTGTGACGCTGAACTGTTTCAAGAATGGCATCAACATCCGGCACAGGCATCAACAAGGTCATATTTCCTTTGTTAAGGCCAAGGGCCATAAAAAGGCCAAGGGCCATAATATGAAAGAGTGGATTAACCGCAATATAAACATCATCTCCCTCTTTCAAATAGGCTCCGGCTACATCTTCTGTGACATCATTAACGTAGGATGTCATGCCAATATGGTTTCCGGGTACCCCCTTAGGGAAGCCTGTTGTACCGCCTGTATAAAGGATATAAGATAAATCCTTTTGAGGGTCTATCTCTACCTGTGACTTCAACGGCTGGTGTCTTAAAAGGGATTTAAAGGAGTAAACCCTGCTGTCCCTTTCTATCTTACCCTTAGGAATTTTATCAAAGAGAGTACCAAGGTATCTTTTCCAGAAGGGAAGTAAGTCAACTAAGTTTGTAATAATTGCCTGTTTAAGTCCCGTGGTTTCAAAGACCTCTTTTACATAGCAAAAGTTGGTGTCCAGGCATATAATAGTCTCTGTCCCTGAATCCTTAATCATATACTCAATCTCAAAAGACGTATATATGGGAGAGACTGGAACCATAACGGCGCCGATTCTTTGGATGGCGAGCCACGCAATAATCCATTGGATACTGTTTGAGAGGTATATCATGACGCGATCGCCTTTTTTTACATTCATGTCTAAAAGGGATCCAGCAAGGCGTTGGCTCAAATTAAGTAGACGGGCGTAGGAAAAACGTTCTCCAAGATAAAGTACGGCTGTGTTTTTGGGGTAAAGTTCACACATCCTGTAAAATCGACTTACAGTTAGCTCCTTTTCCAGGCCTACATTCTGTGCGTCCATGATTTATATAATCCTTGAAGTATTTTTAAAGGTTTACCCGACCGCAGAAAGCCACGGCTTTAGCCGTGGATGAATATGCCTAT
>JAGYMO010000297.1 GCA_018400255.1 Deltaproteobacteria bacterium | reverse complement strand
GAAGGCAAGGGCATTGGACAAAGAAGGTATAACCACCTGGATCTATACCGGGGCTTATCAATATCCCTCACCAACCATCACCGAGAGCATCATATCTGACATCATTCTTATTGATAAGGTAATTGGGTTGAAGATAGCCTTATCTGACCATCGAGCTTCCCATCCCACCTTTGGGGAATTCAAAAGAGTAACCTCCGAAATAAGATCCGGCGGTATTCTAGCCGGGAAGGCAGGTGTAGTTCACATCCATATGGGAAGTGAAAAATCAGGTTTAAGTTACTTATTTGATATAATTAAAAACACTGATATACCCATAGAACAGTTTTCCCCGACCCATCTGGGTAGAGACGAAGAATCACTGAAAGATGATATTAAGTTTGGGCAAATGGGTGGATATATCGATATAACTACCAGTGTTCCCGCAGGTCTATCAGCTGAAAGAATAAGACCAAGCAAGGCTGTTAAAAGATTGACTGAAAACGGAGTCTCCATAGCAAGAATCACCATGAGTACTGATGGAAACGGCAGTATACCCAAATGGAATGAAAAGAAAGAACTTACTGGTATGGCTGTTGCCTCAGTTTTATCTCTACACAAGGAGTTTGTAGATATCATAAAAGAAGAACAGATATCCATAGAAGATGCCATCAGAGTCACTTCTACCAATATTGCCGAACATTTAAAATTAGAACAAAAGGGAGAGATAATAATAGGCAAAGATGCGGATCTATTGGTTTTGGATAAGGATTCTCTGCACATAAAGCATGTTCTTGCTAAAGGTCAGATATTGATGGAAAATGAAAGAATCATGAAATTTGGGACATTTGAATAAGAATAAAATTATAAAGTGATTATCCTTAATACAAATTGAGGACTCGGCTAATGTTACAAAAAGTAATGCAAAAACCTTTATGCCCCCCGAAAGTCAAAGGTTCTATGCTGGAGCAGAGGTACTGGATAGACAAAATCGGGGATGCTGAAAAACTAATTTTAAGTGATGAAGATATAATAGAATTCAATAAAAAATCTCTTAGAAGAATGAAATCCAGGGGATTTGAGGAATGGTTATATGATTTGGAAACATACCCCGGAACAATAACCAGAGAAGAATTGTTGCATACTATGAAATCCCATTCTTCTGAAGAAGTATTTCCCAGAAAAACTTGTTATGATATAAACGCGAATAAGATAACAGAAATATTTAAGAAAGAAGTCCTTAATCAATCTGATTTTGACGGTATACCTTATGAAATCCGAGTAGAGTGGGGTATATTAGTAAAGAGAGAAAATGTAAGGGCTTTTCCTACAGAAACTGTATTTGCCAAAGATTCGAAGACTATTGATTTTGATCTTTTTCAACTGGCCACCCTACAGGTGGGGAGCTTGGTAGCAATTTTACATAAAAGCAAAAATGGAAAGTGGTATTATATTCAAAGCATTACTTGTAAGGGATGGATAAAAAGTGGAAGCGTTGCTCTGGTAAAAAATAAGAAAGAAGTATTTGAATATCTAAATTCAAAAAATTTTTTAATGGTAACTGGAAGTAAAATTGAGACAGAGCCCAATCCTTTCAGCAAGGAAATATCCAATATTTTCTTTCAAATGGGAGATAAGATTCCTTTAATCGAGTTTGATGAAATTCCGGAATCAATTCCTACGGGTAATTTACATGCCCAATCTCCCCATGGCTGTTATGTCGTAAAAATTCCTGTTAGAGATAAGGGAGGATTCCTATCATTTAGATTAGCCTTAATTGCCCGCTCCAATGATATCTGCGAAGGTTACCTTCCATGTACTAGGGGTAATATCATTCGCCAGGCATTCAAATTGTTAGGAGAAAGGTATGGATGGAATGGTATGTTTAAAAGAAGAGATTGTTCCCAATTTGTTATGAGTGTTTACAAAACTATGAATATCATTATACCTACTTATACCTGGATGCAGGAAGAGGGGACAGCAGGAAAATCGATTGAATTTAGTGGTTCTATTCAAAAAAGAGAAAGCATATTAGACAATTTGCAGCCCGGTGATCTTATTTATTTGAGAGGACATGTCGTCATGTATCTGGGTAAGCTTGGGGGAGATTATTATGTTATTCACTCGGGTGCCGGATATGGAATAAAAAATAAAGCTGGAAAATTAAAACCGGTAACAGTTCACAGTGTTTTTATCTCGGAAGTGCACCAATGGCTTATGAAAGAAGAAAAAAGTTATTTAGAAGCTTTTACAAGTGCCCGAAAATTTGTATAATTTTATATAATAATTTACAATAATAATAATTAAATATACTATTTTATATTTGAGGAGGTATTGGCATAAAAAATGATTAACTGGAAATTAGTAAAGTATAAAAGAGGTGATGCTAAAGATAAAAATTAATAATGTTTTCTAAGAGAGCCATAATTTATAAAGGAGTGTCTATTATGTTAAAAAGAAAGTTTCTATGGATAATTTTAATTGTATTGCTCATTTCTTTGACCTGCATGAGCAATGCTGCTACCCCGAAGGATGCTTTGGTTATTGGAGCAAATACAGAAATATTTATTACCTGTGATCCCGGAGTATCTTTTGAGGTTTTGCCTAATGCAATAGTGAAAAATATCTATGCGTCATTGGTAAGAGTTAAAATAGAAGATGGAAATTTTGTCACTGTTCCGGAGGTTGCAAAAAGTTGGGAAATTGATTTGGATGGCAAAACCTGGACATTTCATTTGCGCGAAGGATTAGTCTTTGCCAATGGAGACCCATTAAAATCAGATGCCGTTGTTTATTCTCTTCAAAGAGTCTTAAAACTTGAAAAATCCCCTGCTTGGTTATTTTCTGATGTATTGGGATTGACAGAGGAAAGCATTACTGCCCCTGATGATAATACGGTACAAATAGTCACCAATGGTGCCCCTTCAAATGTTGTTCTCACAATAGTGGGTGATACCCTCGGCGGCATTCTAAACCCAGAGGTAGTACAGGAGCATGAAGCTGATGGAGATATGGGACAGGGATGGCTTACAGATCATAGTGCAGGCGCAGGTCCCTATGTACTTGAGGAATGGGACCGAAAGATAAAATTAGTGCTTAGAGCCAATGAGAATTATTGGCGAGGAGCACCGGAAATCAAGACTATTATTATCCAGGATATTCCGGAACCTACTGACCAGCTTTTACTGCTGAAAAAAGGAGATATCGATATAGCATGGGACTTGACTGCTGAGCAAGCTAATTCATTGAAAGATTCTCCCGATATTTCCGTTGTAACAACTCCCGGACAAAGTGATGAGTATGTTGGTATGAATGCTGGTTGGGGACCATTTCGGGATGTGAGAGTAAGACAGGCAGTAAAATATGCTATAGACTATGATGCAATAATAAATCAAGTAATGGAAGGCTTTGCAATAAACAATCAGCAATTTTTACCTGTGGGATACTTTAGTTATGTAGAGAATAATCCTTATTATCAGGATATAGAAAAAGCAAAAGAACTTATGGCTGAAGCAGGATATGCTGATGGTTTTGATGTAGAATTAGTGACAAATACCACAGAACGTCGAAAAACCGAAGCAGTAGTCGTCCAGGAGAATCTTGCTAAGATAGGGATAAATGCTGAGATAAACTTGATGCAGGCTTCACAAATGTATGCAAAATTTAGAGAACAAGGAATACAAATGATCATCGCCGGTTGGGGAGTTGATTATCCGGATGCAGATGCACTTGCTAATCCTTTTGCTAATTACCGGGTACAACAGTTAGCCTGGAGATGTGTATGGTACGATGATTATGCCGCTGATCTTTGTGAGGCTGCAGCTGTGGAAATAAATGAAGATAGACGTTTTCAGATGTATCAGGACCTTACTAATTACTGGCATATATATGGTCCATTTGCAATGATGTATCAACCCATCGAATTCTGGGGAGTAAGAAATGAAGTAAAAGATTATGATATAGCTGCCGAAGGCTATTCTGTACACTTCGACCTTACTGAAATTTCGAAATGATAATCCTTAAAGATTGAATTTTTAGATGAGAAGATTATCATTTTCCCGTGAAGAGGTATAGCGGTTTTAGGGTTTATAGCTAATGATTTATGGGTAATACCTTTATCCTAAAACCGCTATTTTTAATAAAATAATAAGGGTATTTACTAGTAATTATTTAAGGAAACGAAGGAAAATATTTGATGAAACTGGAAAGCTATATTATAAAAAGAATATTTTTAATGGTTATAGTTATGTTTGGAGTAGCAACCATTGTTTTTTTTATCACCCGGGTCATCCCTGCCGACCCGGTTGGAGCCATATTAGGGGGAAATGCCCCCATAGAACGCGTTGATGAAATGAGGCGTCAACTTGGTTTGGATAAACCGATAACTTTACAGTTCTTTGAATATATAAAAGGTATAGCTCATGCAGATTTTGGAGTATCTTTAAAATCAAATAGACCTGTCTTAATAGATATACTAAATTATTTTCCGGCTACTATTGAATTAGCATTTGTTTCCATAATATTTGCCGTGCTGGTTGGTGTAATCCTTGGTATATTTTCTGCTATACATCGGAATAAGCCTATTGACCATTTTTCAAGATTTTTCTCAATATTAGGGGTATCAATGCCAGTTTTTTGGCTTGGTTTATTGTTATTATTAGTATTTTATTATCATCTTGATTGGCTTCCTGGTGGGGGTAGAAATAACCTATTTATTATTCCCTCTCGTATTACAGGACTTGTGCTTTTAGACTCTATCCTTACCAGAGAGTGGTCTGCTTTTTGGGATGGGCTTAGACATATAATCCTTCCTGCTTTTGTTCTTGGTTATGCTTCAGCGGCATCAATAGCAAGAATAATGAGAGCAAGTATGCTGGATATTCTTAGACAAGATTTTATAAGAACTGCCAAATCCAAAGGTCTTTCAAAAAATATAGTCATCTATCGTCATGCCCTTAAAAATGCCTTAATACCGGTTGTAACCATTATAGGACTTTCTTTAGGAAGTCTTCTAAGCGGTGCTGTGCTTACCGAGACAATTTTTAGCTGGCCTGGTCTGGGTAGGTATATTGTTAATGCTTTGCTGGTATTGGATTATCCGGCAGTAACCGGGGGAGCATTGTTTATTGCATTCGTGTATTCTCTTGCCAATTTATTGGTTGATATATCTTATGCGGCTCTCGACCCAAGGATGAGGGTATAAAGGAGGAATACGATAAATTGTTGAAAAATAATAAAGGGCAAAAAGAAAAGATAAGATTATTTTTTAACCAAAGGAAGCCTATTATTGAAGACTGGAAACATACTTTTTATCTATGGAAAAGTACTCCTCTTGCTATGATTGGAACTGTAATAATTTTAATATTTTTAGCTGTTGCAATCTTCGCTCCTTTATTGGCTCCCTATAGTCCTACTGAACAAACTATGGAGGAAAGGTTACTTTCTCCGAGTTACCAGCATATTTTTGGTACAGACCAATACGGGAGGGATATTTTTTCCCGGGTAGTTTACGGTGCAAGGGTTGAGTTGTGGATTATTTTTATTGTTTCGATTATCAGTGTGTTAATTGGCGTTATTGTTGGTGTTATTGCCGGTTATTTTGGAGGAGTGGTTGATGAAATTTTAATGAGAATAACCGATATGTTTTTAGCATTTCCAAGATTAGTTTTAGCGATGATTCTGACTGCAGTCCTGGGACCGAATCTAACCAATACTATGATCGCCATATCGTTGGTGGATTGGACGGTGTATGCGAGACTTGGAAGAGCAGAAGCAATGAAAATAAAATCTCAACCATATATTGAGGCAATAAGAGCAGTTGGGGCGAAAGATTTGAGAATCATTGTTTTTCATGTTTTGCCTATGTCTATATCTCCTGTAATTGTTCAACTGACTTTAAGAACGGCGGCGGATGTCCTCCGCTTCTCGGCGTCGGCTGCTCCGATCCCTACAGCTCGGGCCTGAACGGTCAGCAGTCGAACC
>JAGYMO010000296.1 GCA_018400255.1 Deltaproteobacteria bacterium | reverse complement strand
TCAGGGTAAATCCTGCTTAAGGTTCAAGGTTTAAGGTTCAAGGTTCAAGGTTTACTGATAATTGCCGGGGCTCAGGGTAAATCTCTTTTCTCTGCCGCAAAAGTACTCCATCATTACCATGGGGTGCAGATAATAACAGTAATTAATTTATTGTGCCTGCTTTTTTGAACAGCTTTGTTTTTGTCCATCGGGGGAGTGCGATGGGCAAAGAAAATAAAACTCTCTTCTTCGTGTGTCTACGGTGAAAATTGCTATAGCAGATAGTTAACCACCATTAAAAATTGCCTCATGGTTTTTTATGGAAATACCATTAAAAAGGCTGGCACTCTTTTTGTGGAAACAAGCAATTATTCGAACCTTGAAGCATTCCACTTATTTTTCCTTTCTTGCCAGAATATCCAAGGCTAAAACTAATATAAACCCACAAGCCATAAAAAAGAGGGCGATAATTACATCTCTATCAAGGCAGGAGGGCAGTACGTTTTTTTGCAAAGTTTGTACCTCTTCACCGTGACTATTTAAAAAGGCTGTGAGGGTCTCTTTCCATGGCCAGATCCTTCTTAATGAGCCTATCATTAAGCCTATAAGTACGGCCATAGTAATATTATGGTATTTATTCAAGAACCACGATATTATCCTGACAAAGGTTAATATGCCAAACAAGGCACCGCTCATGAAAATGAAAAGGGTAAAAAGGTCTCTGCTGTTTACCGCCTCAAGTATATAGTGATATTTACCAAGCAAAACAAGGATGTAGGCGCCTGAGATGCCCGGAAGGATCATGGCGCATATTGCAACAAAGCCGCTGAAAAAAATAAACCACTGGGCGTTTGGTGTGACGAGCGGTATTAGACCAAAAAGGAAAAAAGAAGTTACTGCGCCAAGACATGCTGCACTGATAGAAAAAATTTTCCACCCTCTTATTGCTTTCCCTACTGTAAATATTGAGGATAAGACGAGCCCAAAAAAGAAGGACCAGATAATGACCGGATGGTTGTATATAAGCCAGCTAAGGCCCTTTGCAAGGGATAAGATGGCAGATAATATACCAATGATAAGGGGCAAAAGAAAGGGGAAGGAGGCAGATAAAAAAGCCTCCTTAAACCTCATTGAGAAAAGAAGCCTTATGAAATTAAGGTTAAATGAGCGGATGGCATTTATCAACCTTTCATATATGCCAAGTATCAAGGCCATTGTACCGCCTGATACTCCGGGCACAATATCTGCCGCGCCCATGCAAAAGCCCTTAATTGCGATTATAATATAGGTACTGATAGATTTGGGTGGCATACTATTTCTTTAAAGGATTGAGTTATTTTATTGGCTTGTTTGAAATCAGACAATAATTATAGTTATAATCCCAACAAGAATACAATAAGGTGTAAAGTAATATAGATCTCCCTTTCTCACTAATGCCATTGTTGCCTTTAAGGATAAAACGCCGACAATAAAAGACACGGCAATGCCGAGAATAAATGGTACAGCGCCAATTTTGGTTATTCTATCTATATCGAATTCTAATAAAGAGGCCCCAATGATTGCTGGTATAGACAGCAGAAATGAGAACTTACCTGCTGCCTCTCTATTCAGGCCACAGAAAAGGCCGCAGACTATTGTTGAGCCTGACCTACTTATTCCAGGTATGATGGCAGCCCCCTGCACAATACCTACAAGGAGGGCTGAGATGAGGCCTGGTCCACGGTTTGCTTTCACGCCCTCTGGTATAAAGAGGCTTGACCATAGGATTAATCCGGTAACAATAAGCATTAAGCCGACGACAAAAGCTGATCCAAACATATAGGTAAATAAAGGTTTAAAGGTTATGCCTATTATGCCTGTGGGGATGGTACCTATAATTATCCAGAGTATAAGGGCCACGTTAGGCATTTGCTTGATTTCAACGAGGGTCTTTTTTCTTACTACAAGATCTTTGATAAAGCCTAATCCATCAATGGTCATACCTTTTATATCATCCAGAAAGAAATAAATGATGGCCAGCAATGTTCCGATATGCAGGGCGACATCCAGTAAAACCTCGGGTTCCTTTAATCCGATAATATGTTGAAATAGTACCAAATGACCAGAGCTGCTTATTGGTAAAAACTCTGTCAGTCCCTGTATAATTCCTAAAAGGATTATTTGGCCAATATTCATCGTAAATATTTCCTGGCTGGTTGATAAGGTAGTCAAATTGTAGTTTTTTATAATTTAAAGATAAAAAAAGCAAATGGTAATATATCAATCAGCAAGAATAAATTGGACAAACGCTCATTATTTTTGTATCTAAATTATATGAGGTTAAAGGTGCATAATCAAAATGATGCGTTAAGAAAGGAGGTTTATCATGATAAACAAGGCCTATGAACTTTTAGGTAAGGAGAAGGTAGACTATCTTCTCAATCATAACTGTACCACCATAAGCAAAGAGAGGATAAAAATGCCTTCCCCTGATTTTATTGATTCGGTGTTCATCGAATCAGACAGGCCAAACACTGTGCTAAGAAATCTTCAAACGGTTTACAACCATGGACGCTTGAGCGGTACCGGTTATCTATCTATCCTGCCTGTTGACCAGGGAATTGAGCACTCTGCAGGCGCTTCTTTTGCGCCAAACCCCGATTATTTTGACCCCGAAAACATAGTGAAGCTTGCTATGGAGGCAGGATGTAATGCAGTGACATCAACGCTTGGTGTTCTTGGAAGTGTGAGCAGGAAGTATGCCCATAAGATACCATTCATAGTAAAGGTTAATCATAATGAGCTGCTTACATATCCGAACAATTTTGATCAAATATTTTTCGCCAGTATTGAGCAGGCCTTTGATTTGGGAGCTGTCGGAGCAGGAGCGACTATCTATTTCGGGTCAAAGGAGTCGAATAGGCAGATCACAGAGGTGAGCGAGGCATTTAAGATGGCCCATGAGCTTGGTATGTTCACTGTCTTATGGTGTTATCTGAGAAATAACGACTTTAAAAAAGATGGTGTCGACTACCATGTGAGTGCTGATCTTACCGGCCAGGCAAATCATATTGGTGCCACAATTGAGGCAGATATCATAAAACAGAAACTTCCAGAAAATAATGGGGGCTATAAGGCGCTAAACTTTGGTAAGACACATGATAAAGTTTATTCTGAGCTGACATCCGAGCATCCTATTGACCTGGTGAGGTATCAGGTTGCCAATAATTATATGGGAAGGGTAGGCCTTATAAATTCTGGGGGACCCTCAGGAAAAAATGATTTAGCTGATGCAGTGTTCACAGCAATGGTAAATAAAAGGGGTGGCGGAATGGGCTTAATAACAGGTAGAAAGACTTTTCAGAAGCCTCTTAAAAAGGGCGTAGAAATATTTAACGCTATCCAGGATGTCTATCTGAGCAAGGATGTAACTATTGCCTAAAGGGCATGTTGAGCTATCTTTTATTAATTTTATTTGAGGGCTTTGCACAGCCATAGACATTGTAAAATTGTTTTTTTGAAGCATAATTTTATATGTTTTTCTCGAGTAGGTGCATACGGCACGCTGTTAACTTATTACCTTTACATGCAAGGATAAAAAGAATA
>JAGYMO010000295.1 GCA_018400255.1 Deltaproteobacteria bacterium | reverse complement strand
TCGCTGAGGTTTTTCAACCCTCATGACGATGCCTACTGCATAATCTGGGTTAAAAATAATTGACAAACAGTAAAAATTTCCTTGGAAAAAAACCCGGTTTCATTTAAAAAATATATACTATTACAGATTTGAAGGCTTTAATGTTTTAAAAATAGAATAATAGAGATTTTTGTTAGATAAAGGCCATTTTTATGTATCTAATTTTTTATATTTTTCAGCTTTGCCCCTTTAATGAATGATAAGGGGATAGGGAAAATCTTTTTCGAAAAAAGGTAATTATAACTTATTTAAACAGGGGCTTTATCATGATTAAACTGGTACTTGTTCGGCATGGTCAAAGTATATGGAATCTTGAAAACAGATTTACAGGGTGGACTGATGTGGATCTTTCAGAGACGGGCGTTAAAGAGGCACAATATGCAGCAAAAGAACTCATAAAGGCGAATTATACATTCGATTATGCCTATACGTCTGTTTTAAAAAGGGCAATCAGGACCTTGTGGATTATTTTGGAAGAAATGGATTTAATGTGGATACCTGTGTATAAATCATGGAGGCTTAATGAAAGACATTACGGTGCCCTGCAAGGGTTCAATAAAGCAGAGATTGCTAAACAATATGGGCAGGAGCAGGTGCTGTTATGGAGACGTAGTTATGATACAAAACCTCCTTTGCTTTCTAAAGATGATACAAGGTATCCTGATAACGAAAAAAAATATGAAAAGGTTGCAAAAAAAGATATCCCTGAGTCGGAATGTTTGAAGGACACTGTTGAACGTTTTCTTCCTTACTGGCATAAGACAATTAAACCGAATATAAAAAAGGGGAAAAAGGTATTGATATCTGCTCACGGAAACAGTATAAGGGCATTGGTGATGTACCTTGATGATATGTCCAAAGAAGAAATCGTCGGGCTTAACATCCCAACGGGGATTCCGCTCGTGTATGAACTGGATCAAAATATGAATCCACTTAATCATTATTATTTAGGAGACCCTGAGACAGCAAAAAAGGCTGCGGATGCAGTGGCAAATCAGTCCAAGCAGTAATAATTTATAGTATAGGATAGAGTTTTCAGGTGAAAATTTGCACTAATTTTATAAAAACCCATGGTAGTCAAAAACGGGGTAGCAGTAAATTCATAAATTTTATAAGCCTTTTCTTCATTTTTGTTCCATTCCTGGCCTCGAGCTGCATTACTGATATGCTCCAAATAAATACATTAAATACCACACCATATAAGGAGGATATTCAGTCCGAAAAAAAGATCGAGAATGCCTGCGTAAATCCAAAAAAGGAGGAGGTTCCGCTACCATTAAAAGAGACTGAAACATCGAAAGAATTATCGCCTCCTGAAGATATAGCCGAAGAGAAGTTAAGGCTAAAACCTGTTCAGGAGGAAAAGGATGAAGTAAAACCATCTAAAGAAGAAAGTAAATCAGACCAAGATATGCTTGATACTGCTCTTGAATTTTGTGGCGCATCGAATGATTTTTGGGAACAGGGAGATATTGAAAATGCTATAGCTGCGCTTGATGAGGCCTATTCCTTGATATTAAAGATTAACACGGAGAAAAACCCTGATTTACTTCAACAAAGGGAGGACCTTCGTTTTTCAATATCCAAAAGAATTATAGAAATTTATGCATCGCGAGGTACGGTCGTAAACGGGCATAATACGGAAATACCTCTTGTCATGAACAAGCATGTAGACAGAGCCTTGTCGCTTTTTAAGGGGAAAGACCGGAAATTTTTTCTTGATGCCTACCATAGATCAGGTAGATACAGACCCTTTATAGTTGAAAAGCTTAAAGATGCCGGCCTGCCTGTTGAGCTTTCATGGATACCTCTTATAGAGAGCGGATTTCAGTTAAGAGTGCTTTCAAAGGCCAGGGCGCTTGGGTTGTGGCAGTTTATAGCCTCAACGGGCTATAAATTTGGTTTAGAAAGAGATAAATGGATAGATGAAAGAATGGATCCAGAAAAATCTACTATCGCTGCCATTGCTTATCTAAAAGAGCTACATGATATATTTGGTGACTGGACTACGGCTATAGCTGCATATAATTGCGGGGAAGGGAGGGTTTTAAGATGCATTAAAACCCAAAAGATAAATTATCTGGATAATTTTTGGGATCTCTATGAAAAACTCCCATCGGAAACGGCATTTTATGTACCAAAATTTTTGGCTGTTTTACATATTCTAAATGATCCAGAGGCCCATGGCCTTAAGCTGGGAAATGTAGAAAATGAGATAGAACTTGATAAAATAACAATCAACAAACAGGTAAGTCTTAAGGTCTTATCAAACGAACTTGAAATATCTTATAAGAAACTTTGGGATATTAATCCATCGCTAAGGCATGATTATACGCCTGATAGGCCTTTTGCCTTTAACGTACCTAAGGGAATGGGCATCGAATTGCTTTCTAAGCTAGGTAACATACCTGCCTGGCACCCTCCCGCACCTCATTATGCCACATGCACTGTGAAAAGTGGTGACTCACTCTCCATGATTGCTCGAAGATACAGGACAACTGTTGATGCGATAATGAAGACAAATAGAGTCAAGAACCGAAACCTGATTCAGACAAATCAGAGGCTAAAAATACCTTTAGGGAATAATCCCCCTTCAATTCAGAAAAAAGAAAGGTTGCATACTGTAAGCAACAAAAAGACACTAAAATACGAAGTAAAAAAAGGTGATTCCCTATGGAAAATTGCCAGTCATTTTGGCACAACAGTAAATGCTATAAGGGTTTTAAATAATATTAATAATAAACATCTAATGATAGGTCAGCTCCTTGTGATACCTTATAAATTTTCACCCCTCGAAAATATAAAAACGTTTAAATATAAGGTCTTAAAAGGGGATTCTATGTGGAAAATTGCCCAAAAACATCAAATGAGCCTTTCTGAATTCCTAAGTCTAAACAACCTTACACCTCGGAGCCCTATTTTCCCCGGTCAGATAGTATTGGTCAAGTATTAAGATTATTTATTATA
>JAGYMO010000294.1 GCA_018400255.1 Deltaproteobacteria bacterium | reverse complement strand
TAGAACGCAGGAAGATATTCAATGATGATAAGGATCGTGAAAACCTCATTGAAAGGTTATCTGCTCTTCTTCCCGAAACCAAAACCCAGTGCTATGTTTACCCCGTTTAATGCGAAGCTCATGTTACTGGGGCCTGCTCCTTTTTATCGAATAACGCCCATTTTCTGTTGAGAAGCGGTCCTAACGGTATTGCCGCTTTAATGAGAAGGCTACTTACAGGATATGCGCTATTTTATAACCGGAAAGGGCAGACAGCAGGATCGGGTTATGGCCAGGGATTTACGTTGTTATTGAGCTGTGGTTGAATTGGGGATGTCTATGGTAGATTTTGGCCAGGAAGGTAGGGTTAACGTCCGCTGCCATCAGTTGTGCGGTTCAGAGGGGAGAAAAGATGGCAAAGGGGGCGAATTACGGTCGCCCCCCTTCGCTTCACAAGGAAAAAGCTTTTCAATACTGGAAAAACTTTCTGCCCAGCCGTTTAATTAACATTCAAGCCTGACCCCTTAGATTGTTGACTGGAAATCAATTCAGAAAGTTTCAGAACAGTCCTGGCGTAATAATTGCTGTAGTTGTATCTAAGGAGAACCTTTCGTTTTGATTCAGAATCACTGTTTTCATCCCATTTATAGGATTTAAGATAGGATGCTATACTTGCAATAGCGTCATGATGGTGAAAAAGGTCAATCCTGCCATCACCGTTTCCGTCAAATCCATGTCTTTTGATATTTGAAGGTAAAAATTGGGGTAATCCGATCGCGCCTTCTATAGAGCCATGTATAGAGAGTGGATCAATGCCATTAACTGTGGCATATTTGATAAGTGCCTTTAGCTCCCTGTAAGATCGTGCGCTCCTTTTCTTGAGCTTATCCTTTATTGTTTGTTCGCTAAGCTCGGCTCGATGTTTTTCAGGGATCTTAGCGCGTATCTGCTGATAGACTTCAGGCTCCAAAGAAAGGGCTTGGGTTGCAAGGATATTAAATGTGTTAACTGAGCCTTTATAGTTGCCGCATGCGGTCTCTACATTAAGAATTGCTACAATTACTGGCGCGGAAACGCCGAAGGCTTTTTCTACTTTATTGAGTATTTTTATATGTTTGGTAAGGTAATCTACAGCCCTTTTTACTGATTCTTGTTGCAAAAACCGAGAATAATTCAGCCTCGCCTCTTTTATGGTAAGGCCTAAGGCAAGTGTTTCCGGCAGAAGAGACAGCTCATCCCTCGCGAAAAGGCGCTCGAGGTATTTTTTATCCAGGCCGTCAGCCTCTAATCGTTTGACCAGTTTGTTAAGAATGAAATGATGCTCTTTTAGATTACCATCATTTCCATAAGTAGGCTGCGCTGGTGATGCTGTTAACAGGGATATAATTATTGCTGTAGCGTAAAGGTTTTTCATGGTCTGCAGTGTTTTTAGTTAAAACCCCTTTCAGAATGACATGTTGGTTTAAAGAGGCTATTTTCATTAACCACGCCGGCTGCGACGAAAAAAGATTTTTCGTACATTTTATGTAGGCAAGCACTAAATTGAATACCGCGTTTCAAGCTAATTATGTAATGGATATACTAAATTGCATCGCCATTTTCAAGGGCTGGGAGCGCTTTTCTTGATATTATCTGCACCCCATGGTAATGATGGAGT
>JAGYMO010000293.1 GCA_018400255.1 Deltaproteobacteria bacterium | reverse complement strand
GATGCTCTTAGATATTGTCTTCTCATGTTAATTGCCTCCTCTCTTTTTCTTGTAAAAATATATCAATATCCATGTAAATAAATCATCAAGTACGGAACCAAAGCATAGACCGGCAGCCATCCAATTACACCAAAAATCAGGATTAATGACAGCTATTAAAACATTAATAATACCCAAAATAAACATAATAAGCGGCATCCACCATCTTATCATTTTCTCCCTCCTTTTAATGTCTCCCTTACAAGGTTAATTTCTTTTAACTCCCTGTCAACACACTCAATTAAACCTAACAACACTTTTCTATAATTCCCTATTCCAATTACCTTCCGCCTGTATGTTAATTCCCTTATGTATTTTAAATTTATGTTCATAACCATACGGACTGCCACTTTTATAGTTTTTTGCTTTTTCAATTCGCAATACATTTGTTGGGAAACGCTGATCTACGGTCATAAACAGCGATGGCTTAGCTAGGGTCTGTTGACCGCCCACACCATATCGTTTTTGAGGGTCTTTTTGTAATGCCACAACGGCAACACCATTTTTAAGCCGTTTTTGTATACCAGATAGAATGGAAGGTATTTTATAAAATTCCCCGTCTTCGACTTCAACATAATCAATAAAATTCAAGTCATCAGGTTGAATTACATCAAGATAATTTGGGAAGTCGTCTATAAAATTAAAATTCCACTTTCCTTCGTAATCGGAGTTTCGGATTCGTTTTTTTGCGCCATATCTGCCAAGCTCTGTTGAAAAATACCAGGTTTTATAATTGTTCATGTTCATTCTTACCATTTCTAACATAAGCGCTGTCTTACCAGCATTTGGCGCGCCAGCAAAAACAATCAGGTCTTTTGGTAAAATTTCAATGAATCGCTCAACATTTAAAGGAAAAAGCAATTCGATAGGGTGGCCCTCGACTTGTTCTAAATCAATTACCTCAAAGGTCTTATCGATAATCCGATATTCACCTGCCCGTTTGCCTGTGCGCTCTAACAGCCCCTCTTCTGCGAGCCGCTGCATGGCTTTTGATATGCTCTTTTTTTCTTCCCTTGTCGTCACTTGTAGCCATTGGTAAACGTTAGTCGTCGTGATTACGCCACTCGTCGTCACTATTAATTCCCTTACTTCATCTGTCCATGCTCGATTTTGATTCTTTATTCGCTTTATAGCTGACTCAATTTTGACTGTAGCTTCGCTTTTAGGGAATGGTATTTCACAGCAATGTTCGGCTATAAGCCCCAACAGGCGCATAATATCACCTTCCGGCATCAGACCTTTTACGAGGTGATTCGCTATATGAAAAAGGGTATCGTCACGTTTTCCGAGTTCAATTTTTTTATCATTCGCAAAGAAAATTTTGCTCGTTTGACGACCAAATGACGACGCCCTATATATAAAGAAAGATTTATTTATTTCTTTAAGCAAAGATTGCGTAGGCGATGCTAAAGAAACTTCAAAAATGCTAACACCCTTATGCCACTTATAACCTTTTGACGGTGGTGCTATGATATAGCCGCCATTCGCTCGAAAATCTACATCCTTAATAAAACCTGTAGCATTTCTAAGGCCATTACTGCTTTTTACATAATAATGTTTTCCACCCCTTGGCGTTTGAGCTATAGGTGTTTCAAACCTGTCCGGTAAATGCTTTTCTATTGCGCTGATACCTTCCTCAGAGTCCATATCGATAACATCAATGCCAGAAATTGAGCCGGTGACGATAGCAACATTTGCAGTTGGCCATTTATCCCACCACTCTTGTATAAGTTTTTTAGGAGCACGTTCTTTTTGAAATTTCTCCCATGAGATATAAGGCTTTTTATTGGTCTGTATTGGTATTACGCTAAAACCCATCTCAGCATATTTCAAAGCGGCTTGGAGTATATCATTCATA
>JAGYMO010000292.1 GCA_018400255.1 Deltaproteobacteria bacterium | reverse complement strand
CAAGGCCCAGGGCAAAACGGAGAGCCACCAGGGCATCCCCTACATTTACTGTGCCATCACGGTTTCCAAGGGGTGCTACATCGCCATCGCATTCACTACCACCATTAGTTTCAGACTGTTTTAAAAGCGTTAATTCATGGCCTCCATTACATGAATCGGTACCATCTGTCCACGTCCAGTTAGTGGTTCCATTACCAGAAGTACTTGAGGTTAAGGTGAACGTGTTCAATACAGTAACTGTCCCACCATCCTCAGAGTATGATTCAGGAAAGGTGTAGATAGCGCCATTAACTGTTCCTGTAGCTGTTTCCCCATCTCCATATAGTGTAAAGGTGTTCCCGGTTTGCATTATAGTTACAGAACCTGTCTCAGTGGGATAGGAACCATCAGGGCAATTTGACCATGTGTTGGATGTTGAGTAGAGCCATGTGCCTGATGCATCATACGTAGCCTGGGCATCTTTATTTGTGTTATTTGTAATGGCGGCGCTTGATGATAGTGCAGTAAAAAACAACAGCACTGCTATAGGAATGAATCTCACTGTAACAGCCCATCTCCTGTGTGCCTTAGCTTTTCTGCATAGCAAAAGGGAACCTTGTGTTGGTGTAGAGGATTTATTATCTTTTTTCTTCATGATGATCTCCTCTAAATAGGGCTAATGGGTTCCTGCTTCTCTGGAATAAGGTATGAAAAATAGTTTTCTTAATCTATATCATTATAACATCGAACCACTCAAATGATCAGTTGAGGTTATAGCTTTCTTACCTTTTTCAAATCTTGTGGATTTAAGTATTACATATAAGAGTTGAAAGTTCAATATTGTTTTGAAACCGGTTTGCTAAAAGTAAAATCTCTCTCTTTAAGTTTGCTTGATAAAATATCAGCTATTGCAATTTTTGGAATACAAGATGGATCCAGCAGGTTCGGGCTATTTCAGTTTGTTGGATGTTTGTAGGGCGATTTGACAATGCTTTGAATCCTTAAACTGATAGAATTCATCTCCCTAAGAAGTTCGATATCTTTCCAATATGAATATGTGCTCCATCTTTTCATTCCTGAGACATTCTTCATATCACAGATTTTCCGTTTCCTGTGATAGAATTTTTATGTTGCAGGCTTTAATAAGGCCCTTATCCAGGGCTGTGTATCCGGCTTGTTCTGCTTAGCAGTTCAGTAGATTCTGTATGAAAGGCTCTAATCCTAAGGCCTGGTCTCAGATCAGATTTACCCATTTTTGTTTACGGGTGATGTGGGCAACAAGAGCGGCTAAGCTTACTGATATAACAAGAGACAAATTAGACATAATCGGGTTGGAATACATAGGTAATTATGCCCCGTCATTCCTCTGTCTCATGGGGTAACTCCTTTTTTTGGTGTGTGGGTTTTTCTTATAGGTGGTACCCTTTTTTTCTCTGCCGGCACAAATTATGATACGCTAACTCTATTTTCCCACTCTATTTTCCCAATATTGACAATTGTCTCAAATGGGTATATGATAGTTTTTGTTCTATGAATGACTGCACAAGGAGATAGAAAATGGCTGAAGTTAATATCTTAAAAACTGATTCCCGAGGAAGGATTACCCTCCCTCACCCTTTCCGTAACGAACCGCTTTTCGAATACATGGTTGAAGGGGACCAGATTACCCTTTTCCCGGTGCAAACAGTTCGGAAATATCCCGATATGTCTGATTTGCCGGCAGAGAAGCTTTCCCCCCAATGGGTTGAAGCCGAGGAGAACGTGAACAAGGACACCCGTGATGGTATATCTGCCTCTACGCCTGCCCAGGCCATGAAGCGGATCAAAAAATAACGCATTATGCCAGTGAAAGCTCCTCCATTCAAACTCTTCTTTGAGATCATCTTTTTGGAAAACTATACTACGCTTGGTAGAAATGAAAGAAAATCCATTAATAAGGCGATCAAAGGCTTGGCTGATAACCCCAGAAACCCCTCGCTGAATACTCACAAGGCAAAAAATGTCAAAGGGAAATACTCCACAGGGGGAAGGGATGTCTTTATCGCCTACGCATCGAAAAAACTGGGGAATGGAATGCGGGACGTCCATTTGTAAATAAATAAAAATCAGAACGAGTCAAAC
>JAGYMO010000291.1 GCA_018400255.1 Deltaproteobacteria bacterium | reverse complement strand
GTCAAGCATGTGGAAAATTGCAGGGCATGCATCTTATCAATCCTTGAGATGTCTGCTGAATGAGCTAAGTTTCTTAAAAATAATTTTGGCATGAATGAAATTTTTTCTCTTGACCTGAGGAGGTTATTCAGGGAAACTATTACAACATTTTTGCGGTTAGATTTATAAATAATAAAATATGGAAGCAATGAAAGGAGCTTAGTATGAATAGATTCAAACGCCTTTTGGTAGGGGTTTCCTTTGCTCAACAGGATGGCACATCCATTCGTTACGCGGCTATGATAAGTAAGCTAGCCAAATCAGAAAAGATTGTTTTTCTCCATGTATCGAGCAATATGGATATCCCTGAGGACCTTCAGAAAGAATATCCGGATTTATTTCAACCCGTTGATACATATGCAAGAGGGGAAATGGAGAAACTGATAAAGAAATACTTTGATGGTTACCCGGATACGCAGATAGAATATAAGGTTTTAGAGGGTTCACCATTAATTGAATTCCTGCGTGTGGCTAAAGACGAGGATATTGACTTGATAGTTATGAGGAAGCGAAAGGAACCAAGCGGAAGTGGATCACTATTTGAAAAAATTGCTCGAAAAGCACCATGCTCTGTACTCTTTGTGCCCGAAAGCAGCAAGGCCTGGTATAAAAATATACTTGTACCTGTAGATTTTTCGGAAAACTCAATGGATGCAATGCACTCGGCTATTGCTATTGCCTTAGCCTCTTCTGGAATAGAAACAATCCACTGTCTTCATGTTTATAATGTCCCTCTTGGCTATTATAAAACAGGGAAAAGCTACGAGGAATTTGCTGAAATAATGAAGGGGCATGCGAAAAAGTATTTTGACGAATTTATAAAAAAGTTGGACTTGAAGGGTCTTACTGCAACCCCCATATTTAAGCTGGAAAAAGATGATGCAAGAGGTATTGAGGAGGTAATTGAAGAGGAAGATTTCACTCTGTTAGTAATAGGGGCAAGGGGAAGGAAAGCCGGGGCTGGAGTTTTGCTCGGAAGTGTTACAGAGCATCTAATCAATACGACAACTATTCCACTGCTGGCGGTAAAAAAGAAGGGCACAGGCCTGGGCCTGCTTGATGCGCTACTCAAATTATAGGGCAGAATGCCTATTTTATCCTATATAGATTTTGTTTCTAATCTGGAAAAAGGCACATGTAAGAGCGTAGCTTTGCAATGAGGCTATAGGTTGCAGTATTCAAAAGGGTTTATGAGCACAATGAAGGAATTTTTTAAGACTTCCATATTATTACAATTAATCCTTATATGTCTCGTATGGCCTTGAATGAACAAATCTCCCCTTTTGATGCGGCAGGTTGTAGATCAGAATAAACAAGACACGACAAATACCGAAAACCTTTTTACATTTAGTCAAAAAATTTGGCGATTGTAACGCTCGGTATTTTTTTGGGCATGACGAAGAATAAAAATGAGGAAGAAGAGAGGAGGTAGGCATGTCATTAATAACAATTACAAGTGGCCTTGGTTGTGCAGCATCTGGTGCAGCAAGGATTGTTGCTGATGAGCTTGGAGTAGATTTTTATGATGACCAAAGGCTCCAGGAGGAGGCCTTTAAGATTGGTATTGTTCATGATGAAGTAAAGGGTGTCGAAGAAAAGGCCCCCGGTCTCTTTGACCGACTTTTTAATCGTAAGTCACAGGCCTATCTGAATTTAATGGAGGCATTGATTTATGAGGTGGCGCGGCGAGGTCAGGGTGTAATCTTGGGGCATGTTGCGCAATGGCTTATTCGGGATTTTGGCTGTGCATTACATATACGCATGTATGCCTCGAAATCAAACAGAACCGGGTATCTGATGGAGCAGTTAGGCGTAGAACATGAAGTTGCAGAAAAGATGATTCGGAAGAGCGATAGCGAACGAAATGGTTTTATGCAGTTTGCATATCATATAGATTGGAATGATCCATCTCTATATGACCTTATTATTAACCAGGATAAATTGGGGGAAAAGGGGGCCGCGAAACTTGTAATAGATGCTGCCCGCTCACAGGGGGTTTTGGCTTGTAGCCTAACAGCCATGGATGCTATGGAAAGGCTGTCTTTATTAAAAAGGGTAGAGGCGGCGATTATAAAAAACCAAATTAGTACATTAGAGTTGAATATTGATGTTCCAGAGAAAGGCGTAGTTTCCTTAACAGGAACTATAAACCCCCTTGAGTCTGAAGCGCATGTTGTTGAAATAGCAAAGGGTGTTCCAGGGGTTTTAGAAGTAAGATCAGATGTAACAGTTCCCACTATACACGATATTGGCTGATCACTTTTTCATAGTCCCAGCTTCTTGCTTGTTCATTAGGAGAATTAAGTATTTATAGGCCTCTATCAACCTTTAACGGGTTTTACTCCGAATATATCAAGGAAAGGGTCCCGCTGGTCTTTAGAAAGTCAAATTTACCTTCAAGGCTTTTTTTCCCTTTTGCCTCTAACATACCTAATTTCATCCATCGGCCGCCTTTCCAACGTGCCAAAAGCATGCCACCTTCTATTTTTCCAAAAAAAGGAAAGGTCTCTGATTCCCCTTTAGTATATGCCATGGTAAATGTGCCTTTTAAGGATGTATCAAATATTTTAAGCACAGCATTAGGCCCGTAACGGCCTGCACCATGCCCGGTCGATCCCCCATATACCCCTGATGTATGCCCTTTCCAGGTACCTACAAGCCAGGAAGGATCAATTTTTGTTGTTGGCCTTGTTGAAATTGTGGCGCACCCAATAATCATAGATAAGAACAAAATTATTGACCAGTGAAGATTTTTCATATCATTTTCCTCCTTTATTTTGAATGAAGTGTCCACTATAAAACCTAAAAGCTACATAATATTTGTGAGTTACATAAAGGTACGGAGGTTAATGGAACCGTAAAGTTTATCCGCGGTTTGTGAACCTCGCTGTGGAACGCACTCAATACCGCTCACAAAGAGATACTCTCGGTGAACGCTTGCCGCCAGACCGCCGTCAAAACTTGCCATCTGGTTAACAAGTTTGGCCTCGGGCAGGTCTTCCCAATTAGATTCCTTAGATGGCGTTGGCATTACCACCTCACCGAAAAAGGCATAACAATCCCAAGAAGGTTTCCAGCAGGACTCACCAGGGTGCGCTGGGTCATATAAGAGATCAAATCCGGTTACCAACAGTAAGCCGGTGCTATTGTTGCCATTTGAATAGAATGAAGGCCCACGCGCACCCTGGTTGAAATCCGAAGGTAGCTGAAAGCCCCCCTGGTAGGTGAAGTCTGATGTGATGAGCCGGCCAGAGGAGGTGATCTCAGAAAAGGAGATAATACCGAGTGCCCTGCGTAAGATCACAAGGGCATCACCCACTGTAATTGTCCCATCCGGATCAGGCTGCCCATTTGAATCCAACGGTGCAACATCCCCGTGGCATAACTCATCAGCTGTTGGGTGACCTGGCTCAAGATTTAATGCAAAGCGTAAGGTAATGAGGGCATCACCTACATTGACAAGACCATCCGGGTTTCCAAGTGGTGCGACATCCCCATTCGGTGTACACGTTGGGCCTGCTGCCTTGCGAACCGCAATGCAGACATTATCAGAAGATTGCCTTCCGCTATAGTCTGTGACTGTAAGTTGAAAGGTAAAGGATTCACCGGTTAGCGCAACAGAGGGCGCTTTAAAGGTTGACGTAACGGCTGTTGTATCTGAGAGGGTCACTGTGCTTCCTGATACCTGGCTCCATTGATAGGTATCTATGCCGTCATCCGGATCTGTTGAGCCTGAGCCATCAAGGGTAACAGTGGCTCCCTCTATGACATTTTGATCAGATCCAGCATCAGCTGTGGGAGGGAAATCTGTCTCGGCACCTCCCATCCACCTGCTATAAAAAACATTTAAAAGATCTATAAATTCAGCTGTGGCCTTTTTATTGCCGGTGGCATTTGGATGGCTGTCATATGATGGATAGGCAGAGGTGTTGGAGGCGGTGTTTATAACGTGTTCAACGGCCCCGTTTATAAATCGATGATG
>JAGYMO010000290.1 GCA_018400255.1 Deltaproteobacteria bacterium | reverse complement strand
ATTATTAATAGGTGTGCCTATGATAAAATGTGCCTTTTGCGGTAAGCCTTTAGAATGGGAAGGGAAGGTATACCGCAATGATACATGCCCAAACTGCGGAAGGGATCTGCATTGCTGTGCACAATGTAAATTCTATGACGTGGGAGCCTATAATCAGTGCAAGGAAACAATAGCTGAACGCGTTGTTGATAAAGAAAAAGCAAATTTTTGCGAGCACTTTGTTCTAAGGGGCGGAGACAGCAAGTGCCAGGGGAAAGAGGCAGAGGCAAAAAAGGCACTGGAGGATCTATTTAAAAAGGGAGGCTGATCTTTTTGCGCACCTCTATTGGAGAATAAGATGATGAAAAACGTAAACAAAATTATACTATTACTGGCTATTATTGCAGCTATTTTTTTGACTGCATATTGTTTCTACGTAAAGGGGTTAACACATAAGAACGAGATCTTCATAAGCGAATTAAAATCCAGCTTAGACGAAACAAGGGATAAGCTTGCAGAGACCCTTCATGTAATTAAGATATTGGGTGAAGATTATAAATCTTACAATGAAGTCAACAGTGATTTGAAATATTTGGCCTATAAGGAAACTGTATCTCATTTGTTAGACAAAAATATTTCCACCATTGTAAATCAAAGGCCAATGCATGGAGGGGATTGGTTCATAAGCAAGGTGGATTTTATTAGCCCTTTATTTGCGATAGTCAAATATGAGGACGGGCATGAATTCCATGTTGCATTAATTCAAATTCTCAAAACTGATGAGGGCTATTCTTTTCAGATAGTTAATTAACTCAATCAGAAATTTTCAACTATGATAAGGGGCAAAGTCATACCTGCTCGTGTATTATTCCTGAACCCTTATTATCTGGCCTGCCTTGAAGTTGCCTTTTGTGAGAGGCTTGGCAATAGAAGTCCGTTGTTTTAGCTCGGCAATTCTTATTTTACCTACCTCTCTCCCGACCAGAGGGTATATCTTTTCCTTATACGTGGTAATAAGTTCTCCGTCCTCGAGAACTACTAACACTAAACCTTTTTTTAGCCCCGCATCCCTGCCGGCATTAATTGTTATGGTTTCTGTATCAACAGAGATTATTTTCCCTTCCCATATCTCATCATTGAGAGCCTGGTATATAGCCTTTACCGATCTTTTAAGCATGTCTGGAAGGCACTGCCGTAGAGCCGGTTTTTTATTTTCTATATCTAAAATGTTTTCATTTGTAGCCTTTAGATCCTTAAAAGGTATTTTAATGCTCTCAATAACGTCTTTATTGAGTATTACAGTCTTCCTGTAGACATCAAATATTGTTATATTCAGTATGGCTGTAAATTTCTTGGATTTTTTTCTCAAGGGCCATATGCCTGATCTTACATCCGTTTGGTCTATGGGGTACAGCCTTGTAAAGATAATGGCGTTCATGGCCATGTCACTAAATTGCTTTAATAAGTCAAGATTACCCTTTGTTTCTGATTCAAAAATGCTGTATCCTTTAGGTTCATCTTGTTGGTGAATAGTAAAAAACCCGGTGTTCCTTAAACCCCTTGCTAAATCATTGCTGACATCTGTAGATTCGTCTAAGGAAAGATTGCTAAGATTATTTACACTCATAACCAT
>JAGYMO010000289.1 GCA_018400255.1 Deltaproteobacteria bacterium | reverse complement strand
ACGCTGAACCCGTGAACGGTCACAGGAATTTTTCATAGGTATGGATGAATCAGGGTGCAGTAGTTTTTTCAGATTCTTCAACCGTATTACAGTAATAGGTATCTATTCAGCCACAAAGACACGAAGAAAAGGCTGATATCCACTATAGCAATACATATGTGGTCAGCTTTTCTTAATACTATTACCGTGCTGTATAGTAAAAAGGCCCATCAATACAGTAATTTCATAATCTTTGTGGCTTAGCGCCTTTGCGGCAATATACCTGAGTGGTTACAGCAATAGTTGCATAATGTTTAAGGCATAAAGAACACAGGAGAAAACAGATAGGTATGTATCAATAATAAAGGAGGGATTATCTATGAAGATACTATTTTGTACAGGGGGAAGTAAAAGATCAGAAAGCGCAATTCTTGAGGGTGCCAATATCGCAAAGAAACTAGGAGCGGATGCTGTTGTTTTAAGTGTGGGTCCTTCCCTTGACATAGTCAGCAAGATGCTCGGATCAGAATTCAGGATGTCTGAAGTGACTATTGATACAGATAAGGCCGTGTTAAGAAATACAGCTAAATATGCCGACAAAGGGGTAAAGATACTTCAGAAGGCAGGAGTTACTGCTGTTGCCAAGACTGCGAGAGGAGAGGTGTCCGACCAGATCTTGAAGGAGATAGCAACTGGAGATTATGATTTTGTTGTCTTAGCGGCCAAAGGCAAACCAGGGGACAGACATCTCCTGGGAAGCAATACAAGAAAGATTTTGGCAAAATCCAAAATCCCTGTTTATGTAGTTTAAGGTTTGAAAAAACAGTCTTTAGGAGATTGCCATCTTTATTTCGTCTAAGACCTTTTCGGCTGCCTTTGCAGGGTTATCGGCTGTACGAATGGGCCTTCCTATTACTATATGATCAGCGCCTTTTTTAATTGCCTGCTCAGGTGTTAATATCCTTCTCTGGTCATCGATATTTTTAAGTGACCAGAGAGGTCTTATACCTGGGGTGACAGCAATAAAATCTGCGCCAAACGTGGCCTTAATTTCTTCAACCTCAAGAGGTGAGCAGATAACACCTGAGCATCCTGCATTTTTAGCAATAGCGGCCCTGAGCATAACCAGCTCTGTTACGTCGTTAACATACTTATCTCTGTAGCCCAATTTATTTAGGTCTGTACCGTCAAGGCTGGTGAGGACAGTTACACCTAAAATTTTTGTTTCTGAACTGCCTTCCTCAACTACAGACTGGAGAATACCCTCTCCTTTATCGCAATGCACTGTTATGTATTTGACATTATATTTACTTGCAGCGAGAAATGCCCCCCTGACTGTTGCAGGGATATCATGAAATTTTAGATCCAGGAATATATCTGCACCACTCCTATTCTTTATTTCCTCCATTATTTTTGGTCCTGTGCTAACAAATAATTCCAGCCCAACTTTAAATATACCTACATATTCTTTTAACATTTCAATGTAATGTATTGCCTCTTCATATGTTGGAAAATCTAATGGAAATATAAGGTAGTCTTTTGGATTTTTCATTGCGTGTCCTGAATGAGTTTATGTTTAATAATATCTTGTATTAGTAGTTATTTAGCAAACAACGCTAACAGTCTCTAAGATTAAATATATAACAGCGTGTGCCTTAATGTAATTGAAAAATATCTATAGCCTGAATAATGTGATATCTCTCGAGCGGCTATTTATAGTATCAACGTTGCCTGGAAGGCAAATCTTATTATAAAAGGAATTTTTTAATAAGGCTATACCTGAATGATAAAAAATTGGACTATTAATAGATAAAAAGGTATAAGGTACCTTTAAAGCCACCGTAGCTCAGTTGGTAGAGCACCTCACTCGTAATGAGGATGTCTGCGGTTCGATTCCGCACGGTGGCTCTAAGTATGACTAAAAATTTTCCCATACCCTCTAAACATTTACACAATTCATATAGGGTAAGATTAGCCCATATCCCCTTTGTCAATGATTCCCATAGCCCTTTCAAGCCTTGCCCAGGAAATATTGTAGTCGCTCAAGGCATTAAAATAATTTGACCTGGCCCTTGTGAGCAAGGTCTGGGCATCCAGTACATTAGTTGAGGTAGCTACTTGTTGTTTGTATCTTTCCTCATTCATTCTAAAGTTTTCCTCTGCCTGGGTTATCGCAGTCCTTGTTACCTGAATGTTTTGTTCTGCCTCCCTGAGCAATAAATATGCATCCTTTACCTCGAGACGTATGGTATCCTTAAATTCTTGCAAAAGATGGGAGGCTTTTGCTAAATAGGCATTTGCTGCTGCCACATTGTATTTTTTCTTTCCCCACTCCCAGAATGTCCATTCTGCCTGCAGGGTTACTGACCAGTTATCCGGGTCCTCACCGGCAGTAGAATCTAGAAGAACGTCGTTTGTTTCTCTCTGGTAATTGCCTACCAATGAAACTGCCGGATAATAAGCACTTTTGGTAAGTTTAACTGCCTTCTCAGCGGATTCAATATTCAGCAGAAGCTCATTTA